>JAGQPC010000912.1 GCA_020426925.1 Planctomycetales bacterium
CATGCGCAAGTGACAATCAGTTTTACCGAACCGAAACAAACGATCGAAGTTTCCGCAGCCGAATTCGGATTGATCCAGCGAGTTGAAGTTCGTGAGGGTGAATCGGTCAAAGCGAATCAACTGCTTGGCGAGTTGGAAAATCGAGTGCTGCTTGAAGCACGACGCTTGGCCAAGCAACGTGCAGAATCGACTGCACGGATTGACTCGGCTCGGGCCGATCTGAAGCTCAAGCAGACTCATTACGACAAGCTGTCGCCGCTGCTAAAAGAAGGTCACGCAAACGCAAGCGAAATCGAACGAGCAAAGTCCGAATACGACCGAGCGGTGGCCGCGTTTCGATTGTCTGAGGAAGAATCCGCTGAAGCAGAAATCGAACTCGCAAAAATCAACGCTCAGCTGGCTCAGCGACAAATTCGCAGTCCAATCGATGGCACCGTCATTGAAATTCACCGTCGCCCCGGCGAATACCTGTCGAACATCGATCCAAAGCTTGCCACGATTGTGCAGCTGGACGAACTGCGCGTCCGATTTTTCCCGAGCACCGACTCTGCCTCGCGATTAAAAAAAGGCGACAAACTTCCACTAAGAATCGAAAACATTAATCACGACGTTACCGGAATCGTCGAATTCGTCTCGCCAATTACTGACTCTCAAAGTGGCACCGTTCGCGTCGATCTCTTGATCGATAACTCCAAACGTGAATATCGAAGTGGAATGAAGAGTGAAATTGTCACCAGCGTGCTGCAAACACGGAAGGACGAACCTTGAGTCTTTCCCGCACTTTTGTGGACAACGTGAGTGGCGCCCATGACGTCGCTGCGCCGCGTGATACTACTGCTACCAGTTCGATTCACGCTCTGCTTCTGCGTGCCGCAATATCCAACGACGACGCCGATTGCGTTAGGACGAAGATTCGCGAGGTCGTAAAGAACGCAACGTCGGCGTCGATGGTTTTCCACGTCGTGGTCAGCGACAACGGCAACGTAATTGAGTGCGAACCTTCGACTGAACAGACGATTCGCGAAGAAGGATTGCATGATTCAGTCAAACAAACCGCTGTTGCCGCGTTGACTCGAAATGCCGCGCAAATCCGAAAATTCAGCGACGGAACCCAGCAGCTCATTTGCGCGCCAATTCAAAGCGGCAACGACGACAGTAGCCCCGAAGTCCTGGCCGTGGTACTCGCAGACTCGGCAAACCTGTCGTTAGCACTAAACGCGCTGGCGGTCGCATGCTCGTACCAGCGATTGTGGCTGCGAGGGCAACGGGTCGAACAGGACCAGTTCGTAATCGAGTCCCTAGCAGCGATCGTTGATTTGGTCTCGACAATCGAAGGGCAGGTCAGTTTCGCTGCGGCCGTTAATGTCATGACGAACGTGGTAGCAAAACATCTTGGCTGCGCACGCGTTGCATTCGCGGAAGCGACAACAAGCGGCAACATCAAACTGCGGGACATCTCCGGGCTCGACAGCTTCGACGACAGATCAGAAACGTCACGAGCGTTCCGTGAGGCTATCGCCGAATCACAGCTGCATTGTGAGATCACGGTGTGGCCGGCGGAAGCCGATGATCGGCGTTCCGGGCTGTTGGCTCACGCGGCTCTTGCTCGACAGTGTCATTTTCAATCGATTTGCAGCACGCAGCTTTGCACTCCGGATGGCATACTGGTCGGTGCCCTGCTGATCGCCGACAGCACTGATGCCGCTTCAAGCGATCGAACCAAAAGCTTCGTCCGTGCAGCATCGCCGCGTATAGCAAGCGCGATTGCGGTTTCGAAGCGGAGCAATGCAAGCGTTCGCGCTCAAATCTCGAACGTGGTGACCGGATGGACGCGATCGAACAAGACGAGGATCATCCTAGCGATAGTCTTGGCGATTTTCGGCTTGATGCTGCTTCCGCTTCCTTATCGTATTCGGTGTCGATGTTCCATCGAACCAAACTCGCGGCGATATGCGGTTTCGCCATTTGATGGAATTGTCGAAGACACGTTCGTCGAGCCTGGCGACATCGTCAAGGCAGGTGATTTACTTGCGAAGATGGATGGGCGAGAAATTCAATGGGAACTCTCGTCGGTTCGTGCCGAACTGGCTCAAGTCGCAAAGCAGCGCGATGTCGAGTTGGCGGATCGCGCAGTCACAAAGGTGCTGATTGCCCAATTGGAGACGCAGCGGTTGAACGCCAGAATCGACGCACTCGAGTACCGACAAGACCACCTAAACATCGAAGCGGCGATGGAAGGCATCGTGCTGTCCGGCTCATTGGAGAAATCGCAATCGGCTCCTGTCGAAGTCGGCCAGGTCCTCTATGAAATTGGGCCTCTGGATGATTTGCGAATCGAAGTCGAAATCCGCAACGTCGACATCGCACAGGTCGAGCCAGGCCAAAGAGTCAAAGTGTGGATCGAAGGAATCGAAGGCGAGCCAATTGTCGGATCGATCGAACAAATCGCTCCTCGGTCCGAATTGCGAAATGATGCCAACGTCTTCATTGCGAAGCTGTCGCTGAAGAATGACGACCGACGATTTCGGCCTGGTATGCGTGGGTCGGCAAGGATTATCGGACCAACTCATCCATTGGCGTGGAATCTTTTTCACAAGCCGTGGCAGTACGCGATGTCCCGTTTGACGTGGTGGTAGGCATGGACGCAAAAGTGGATCACGCTGCGTTTGAGTTCGGTTTCGCCATGCCGACAGTTCGGCCGGACCTCGCGTTCACCGTTCATACGACCGGTTCAACAAATCAGCAAGCTC
>JAGQPC010000913.1 GCA_020426925.1 Planctomycetales bacterium
GACGTTAGTTTTTGGCTACTACATTTGCCGTTCATATCTTCACAGTGCTTCAGCAGAGCTAAAACAACCTCTCATCGACCAATCCAAGAACCTTTCTGCTGTTTTTCGGTTTTCGTAAGCTGTTGAGAAAACACTGGTTACAGTGTTGGCCGAAAAAAACGACGAGTTTTTTCAGAATTTCAAAATGAGCCGGAAGTTTCTACGTGGCTAGTAATAGAGGACTATTGTGAACGAGAAAAAAGAATTTGATACCGATCAACTTTTGCAGTCCGCTGCCACTGGCGACGGAAAAGCTGCAGACGAGTTGCTGAATCGACATCGTCGACGACTGCGGCAATTGGTCGCTGTCCGCATGAACAATGATTTGGCGAACCGAGTCGACCCGTCGGACGTGGTTCAGGACGTTCTAACGACAGCCCACCAGCGTCTTGACGATTTTCTACGTGAGAAGCCAATCGCGTTCTATCCATGGCTGCGGCAAATCACCTTGAACCGCATGATCGACTTGCATCGGCACCACGTCTTGGCAACGAAACGCTCCATACACCGCGAAGAACAACTCGCCGTCATCAATGACAATTCGGCAGACCAATTAGCACGCCACCTTGTCGATCACCGTTCTTCGCCCAGTCGTCAGCTGGCTCGAGCCGAATTGAAACAACGCGTGATGGAAGCTCTCGATCAGCTTTCGAGCGAAGACCGCGAGATCGTAGTCATGCGACATCTAGAAGGACTTTCGGTCAGGGAAATCGCCGACGTGATGAGTATGCCGGAAGGAACCGTGATGACGCGGCATTTTCAGGCTGTGCGCAAGTTGCGGAGGATGCTCGATGAATAATCGAAAAGACTCCAGCACAACTCCCGCACCGGAACTGCTGCAACTGTTCGAACGCCTTACCGACCTGATGCTGAAGGGCGACCAAGCCGAATGCAATCGCTTGGTTGCCGAGCATTCCGAATACGCTGCAGAGCTGCAAGCCGTACTGCCGGCACTTCGAATCATGGAAGATGCCAAATCGGGCGACACGACCGGAATGGCCAGTTTGCCTCACGATGATCCGGCCCTTTCGCTGAAAGGGCAACTTGGTGATTTTCAATTGATCCGGGAAATCGGTCGAGGCGGCATGGGAGTCGTTTACGAAGCGGAACAATTGCTGCTTGGCCGACGAGTTGCTCTAAAAGTTTTGCCGTTTGCCGCCATGCTCGACGAACGGCAGCGGCTTCGGTTCCAGAACGAAGCTCGCGCGGCCGCGACGTTGAACCATCCCCATATTGTCCCGATTCATTTTGTCGGAATCGATCGAGGTATCCATTTCTACGCTATGCAGTTCGTTCAAGGCCAGAGCCTCGCGGAATTGCTGCGTGATCTGCGGCGTCAAAACGAACACACCGACGCGTCAGTCCCCGACGCCGACGAAACAATCAAGAACGTGCAGGCGGAACTGTCGACGCTGCGAACCACTCGCAAGCCGCAATACTTTCGAGCGATCGCTGAGTTGGCGGCCACCGTCGCCGATGCATTGCAGCATGCCCACGATCGTGGGATCGTCCATCGAGACATCAAGCCATCGAATCTGTTGCTCGATAGCGACGGAAAATGCCTGATCAGCGATTTCGGTTTGGCTCGACTGGATGGCGATTCGAGTCTGACGCTTTCCGGCGACGTTGTCGGCACACTTCGCTACGCACCGCCCGAACAGATTTTGGGGAAACAAACAGAACTCGGCCATCGAGCTGACATCTATTCGCTGGGCGCGACGTTGTATGAACTCCTTTCGCTTGCCCCTGCGATCGAAGGCGAAAGCCGCGAACAGTTATTGAAAGCAGTCTCTGATTCAAAACCGGCTCGGCTCCGGGCACACGACGCGTCCATTCCTACCGACCTGGAGACAATTGTTCACAAGGCGATGGAAGAAGACGTCGACGATCGGTTTTCGACCGCTGCGGAAATGGCGGACGAGCTGCGTCGGTTCGTTGCCGGCAAACCAATACAGACTCGGCGAACCGGCGCCATCCAGCGATCGATCAAATGGGTCAAACGCCATCCGAAAATGATCATGGCCGCGGTCGCATTGCTGATCGTATTTTCGACCGGCATTTCCACAGCACTTTTTGCGGTCAACCAAGAACGGTTGAATACAGCATCGCAACGAGACTCTGCTCAAGAAAACTTACAGCTTGCGATTTCAGCACTCGACGAAGTATACAACCAGGTTGGCAGCAATTGGATCGACAGTGAAAGAAACCTATCCGATACGCAAGCTCACTTCCTTCGTCGATCGGCCAAGTTGTTAACTGAAATCGCCAATCGGTTTCCGGACGACTCCACGTCATACAGCCAAGCCGGTTTGGCTCATCTGCACGCCGCCAACGCTAACGCTCGTACGCACTTTTTCGATGAGGCCGCCGCCGGTTACCAAAAGGCATGTGGGTTGCTCGAAAGAGCGTTACAGGCAGACGTACAAAATCAAGGGCTCCGCGAATCGCTCGTCACAGCCCAATTTCGTTACGCCGTGATGTGTATCGATCGTTGGGAGTTTGATCAAGCTCGTCAATCACTGAACGCTGCGCTCGATCACACGCAGCATCTGATGTCGATCGACCCCAGCGATGACGAACAGTTGTTCGCCTACGTGTCGATCAATACGGAAGTCTTGCGTCTTCAAGCACTCGACTTGCAAGACGATGAGGTCATAAGAACCGGAACGAAATTGCTGTTGCGATTGCAACGAGTCAGCGACGCCAATCCCGACCGTGTGAATTTGCAGCTCGTTCGCATCAAGCTTGCCACGGTTGTTTCTGAGTCGATGCGACGCATCGGCAAGTCGGCAGACGCACTCAAGCTGTGCCAATCGCTATTAGAAGAAACAGGCCATCCTCTGCAAGACGCTCAAGACCATCGCGACGTTGCTCGCGCGATCGCTGGTCTGATCGCAGAAAAAGGAACCAGCGAATTAGAGCTTAAGGATTTCGCATCTGCCGAAGCGAGTCTCCGCGACGCCATGTCCAGGTTGCGAAAATCCTTTGTCTTTGACGGAACGCCCAAAGAGTTTTCGTTTGCCTATATGAAAAAAGAAGCAACGCACGATCAGATGGAACCCAAAGCGTTTCTGCAATACGCTCGAGTACAGTCCACACTCGCGAGCGCCTTGAACGAAGCCAAACGTCCAGAAGAAGCTCTCGCTCTGGCCAACGATGCATTTCGCACGTGTTTAGCACAAATGGATTTGTCACCCCATCTGTTAGGAATCGCCGTCGATGCCGCATTCCCCGCGCTACTCCTCGCATCTGTGCAAGAACGAGGTAGTGGTCAAGCAAAGCTACCTGCTTTTTTGCCGAGGGAAATGGCTCGCATCCATTCGGCTTTGGACGGACCAAATGCAAGCGCGTATCAACGTCAGCTCGCCAGTCGGTTGAAGCTGGCAATTACCGAACTGAACTAATCCAGACTTATGTAAGGAGAGACCTTGATGAAACGTACAAAGCAATTGACATGCAACGCACTACTTTTGCTGCTGGTCGCCTGTACCGCTGTTCCTGCGTTTGGTCAGAAGGGCGGCAAAAAGGGAGGCGGCTCAAAATCCCCGGTGTGGGCGATGCTTCGAGATGCGCCGGGGGACGCAATCAAATCCGACGCAGCATTGTGGGGTACATCGATGCCATACGTGGATGGTCAGGAAGGGGTCTACGCGTTGATGTTTCTAGAACATCGACACAGTTGGCCAAGCAGCTACTTCAGCATTAATTCTGACTATATGAGGTCAATTCACGTCCAAGGACCAGATTGTAGCGATGGATCATGTTTCAATCCGTTTGTTGGCGGAAGCGGTTTCGTGAACGCAGCTCGACTTCGCGTGTCCTATCCCGTCGCACCCGACGTAGGACAAACTGTTCCGGCGCAGGTCGGGCTGAGTTTTCTAGTGACACAGTACGACAACACGGAAGAGACGATTAGCCTCACGTGGACGTTGGACGAGAACGCGAATCCACCAACGATCACCGGATTGGATACGAACGCGGACGGAACTGTCGATACGCTCAGAGTCGTTGTCCCGGCGGATAGCGTGCCTGACACTGGTTTATTCATCCGTTCGACTTATCTCAAGCAGGATGTTTTAGTCGAGCAAACTCAACTTGGCTGGACAAGCGTACCGTTCGCGTGTGACTTTTCCGTCGCGACATTGCCATAGAACGTATGTAAATCGAATTTTCTGGAGGTACTTTTGAAGTGAGTTGGCCGATGATTCTGCGACCGTGTTTTACAAAGCTCGTCATAGTAGTGTCGTTGGGGTTTAGTGTGGCAGCCGCAAACGCGCAACAACACTGGGGGTTCCGCGACGAACTGATTCCCACTGATCCTTACGAATACTTTGGCTTTTCCGCACTCGACGGTAATCTTG
>JAGQPC010000914.1 GCA_020426925.1 Planctomycetales bacterium
TTCCTCAAACGCAACTGCATTACGATCGCTGTTTGATGCAGTCGCTTCTGAGTTCCACGTGGCGTTGTCAGGAGCATTCTCGCGGAGAATTTCTGTTCCGTTCAGATAAACAATAAACCCGTCATCGTAGCGCATGCCCAGCGTGAGCGTTTCGTAAGTCTTGCTGGTGTCGTATTCGAACGGGATGCGCATGTAAATCGTCGCGTTGACGTCCTCCACCGGCATAGCCGTCTGACCGTTTGGAGGATTCTCCATGTTCAGACCCAAGTAGCTTTCGTAGCCGGTCCGACCTTCGTGTCCGACTCCCGTTGTGCCGACGAGCCATCCTGAATCGTCAAATCCGGCCTGAATCCAATCGAGTCCCATGCTGCCATTTGAAGGCACGATCGCGCGTACAGGTGCTGCTTCCGGAATGATTTCGTCATAGCGGAAACTGCCTGGACGAACGAAGTTATCCTCGCCAGGCGATCCACCGAGCTGCTGGCTGAACGTCCAGTTTTCGGCCAGGTGGCTTGCAGAAAATCGGTCGCTCTTCGCGAGCGCAACACCTCCTCCATCAGGAGCGACAGGCCAATCGCCGTTGTCGTTGTAGGAGACTTCATTCATGCGGCGTCCGCTGTTGTTGTACAAACGGAGCGTTTCGCCGTTATTGTTTAGATTGCCTTCCCAAGGGCCGAGTGCTTTGATGCCAGATTCGGCCATCTTTGCTGGATCGGCTGCCAAAACCACATGACCTCGCGCCGGCACGATCGTGTGGTCAGGAAACGTGTAATCGACTCCGCCATCGACAACCCAATCCGAGATGTCCATATCAACGTTCAGCTGGTTGTAGAATTCGATCCATTCTTGGCCAGTGTCGTCGCCCACTGGGTTGAACATGATTTCGTTGAAGACAACAGTGCTGTCTAAAACAATTCGAGATTCGAGTGTTTCCTGTTGAAAGCGGCGTTTGCGAAGAATGGACGATAGCGATTTTCGATTACGTAGGCCCATAGGTTCTCCCGGTATCAGACCGACATGAATAAATGATTAAGAATTGACTAAGCACTTATGAAGTGCCTGCAATTTCCCGCGCTGCGACCACCGCACAATTCAGTTCAATTAGCGCAGGTCGAAAAAATAGGCTAGACAGTGTAACCCATCCTAACTCAGTTTTCGGAGTCCACAAACGAGAATCCACATTATGCCGGGCGGGGCGAGGCAGTGAAATGTTTGTAGAATCACAGGGCAGCACAGTGCGTTACGGAAACTGAACGTCATTCCTCGATCGTGACTCACGACCGCCAGCAAGTGTTTGCTAGTCCACAAAACTTGGGGCCGATCCGAGTCAGCGAAACCGTTTACAATTCACGCGTCAATTAGCTCACAAACACGGATTCAAACATATGAAAATCATCCGATATCAGGATTCGAACGCGCAGATTCATTACGCTCGCCAGCATGACGATGGCTCCGTGACTCAGTTGGAAGGTGACATCTTCGGAGAGTATCGAGACACCGGCTCTCCCGCTGATGTGGCGAAGCTGCTGGCGCCGATCGTGCCGGTCGACATTCTTTGCATCGGATTGAATTACGCGCACCATGCGAAAGAAGGCGGGCACGAAACACTCCCTGAATTCCCAGTGCTGTTCATGAAGAATATTGGCGCCGTTCAAAATCCTGGCGATCCGATCGTGATTCCGAAAGCGCTACCGTGCGACCATGTCGATTTTGAATGCGAACTTGCCGTAGTGATTGGCAAAGAGTGTCATAACGTTTCGCAAGCAGATGCGTTCGACTACGTGCTGGGCTACACGTGCGCGCACGACGTCAGTGAACGCCATTGGCAAAAAAATGGAGGAGGCGGCCAATGGTGCCGAGGTAAAACGTTCGCGACGTTTTGTCCGCTAGGCCCCTGCTTGGTGACGACCGATGAAATCACCGATCCACATAACCTGAGCATCAAGACGACACTAAACGGCGAAGTGATGCAGGACTGGAAGACCGACGACATGATCTTCGATATTCCTCGCCTGATCGAATTCCTGAGTGCCGGAGTCCGTTTGCTTCCTGGCACGGTGATTTTGACCGGCACACCACACGGCGTTGGCGCTGCTCGCAAGCCGCCTGTATTTCTGAAACCGGGTGATGACGTCACGATCTCGATTTCGGGAATTGGCGATTTGCAGAACCCCGTTGTCGCCGAAGCGTAAATTGCAGTTTGCGGGCTCCGATCGATTTCAATGTGCGTCGAGCCAGTTTTCGCCTGTGCCCATTTCCACGACGATGGGCACATTCATCGGTAGCGCATTTTTCATCGCGTGTTCGATTTTGGGAAGAAGCTCTTCCTGTTCGTCACGGTGAAGGTCGAACACGATTTCGTCGTGGACGGTGAGCAGCATCTTCGTTTTGTATCCGCCCGAAACGAGCAGCTCGTGGACGCGGATCATTGCCAGCTTCAGCATGTCGGCGGCCGTGCCTTGAATTGGACTGTTCATCGCCAACCGCTCTGCGGCGGATCGCAATGAACCGTTGCGAGAATTAATATCACGAATGTAACGTCGCCGACCGGTGAACGTTTTGACGTAACCGTGCTCTTGCGCGAACGCTACGGTCTCGTCAATGTACGATTGCACGCCAGGATACTTTTCGAAGTAGTTCTTGATGACGTCCGACGCTTCTTTGCGAGGAATGTTGAGGCGCTGCTGCAGGCCAAATGCCGAGATGCCGTAGATGATCCCGAAGTTGACCGTTTTCGCTTTGTCTCGCATTTCGCGAGTGACATCTTCCGTGTCGACCTTATAGACTTTGGACGCGGTAACGGTATGAATGTCTGTGCCAGTTTCAAATGCTTCCATCATGCCCGGGTCTTTGGACAGCTCTGCCATGATGCGTAGTTCGATTTGGGAGTAATCTGCGGCAAGTAGTAAGTAGTCTTTGTCGCGAGGAATAAACGCGGCCCGGATTTCCCGGCCCCGTTCCTTTCGGACAGGAATCGTTTGCAGGTTCGGATTGTTCGACTGAATCCGCCCAGTCGCCGTCCACGTTTGACCGTAGTGCGTATGAATCCTGCCCGTCTTTTCGTTCACGCAACTTGGCAGCTGGTCGACGTAAACACTCTTGAGTTTTACTGCGTTTCGATAGTCCAAAACGTCTTGGACAATCTGGTGCTTCGGAGCAAGTCGTAGCAGTTCGGCCTCGCGAGTCGAATATTGTCCGGTCGCGGTTTTCTTCGGGTTGTCAACTAGCTTCAGATCTTCGTAGAGCACGATGCCCAGTTGCTTCGGCGAGTCGACATTGAATTCGCGCCCCGCGGCTTCGATGATGCGCGAGTGAAGTTCAGCGATTTCGGCTTCCAGCTTTCCTGAATAGCGTTGCAACGCTTCGACATCCAGTCGGATGCCTTCGTATTCCATATCGACCAGGACGGGCACGAGAGGACACTCCACTTCGTAGCAAACTTGGCTGACGCCTCGTTTATCAATGTCCGGACGAATTGCATCGGACACTTGAAGCGTTACGTCGGCGTCTTCGCACGCGTATTCCGCGACCTTTTCCAGCGGCACTTCTCGCATGTTCTTCTGGAAAGTTCCTCGCTCACCAATCAGGTCCGATGTCGGAATCGGTTCGTAGTTCAGATAGAGCTTGGACAGGTAGTCCAACCCATGACGCATTTCTGGCTCTTTCATCGAATGAGCCAGCATCGTGTCCATCAGTGTTCCGGCGACATTCAGCCCGTGCCACTTAAGAAGCGTCACATCGTATTTCAGATTGTGCCCAATCTTTTCGATGTCAGGATTCAGAAACAGGCTGCTGAATTCTTGTAGAACGTTGACCGCTTGTTCTTCGTCGTCGGGGCAAACGACGTAAAACGCTTCGTGAGGTTTAAACGCAAACGCGATTCCTAGCGGCATCGCCGACCGAGCATCCAGCCCGGTCGTTTCCGTATCAAAGCAAAACGCGTTCTGCTGTGATAGCTTTTCAATGAGCTGCTTCCGTTCGTCTGCCGTCTTGATGATGTGGTAGTCGTGAGGTACGTCGCCGATCTTTTTGACGGTTGTTACTTCGTCGTCGGCGAACAGCTCCAGCTGAATTTCCTTTTCGCGTTTTTCGCGAATGACTTTTGCACGTGTGGACGCGATCGAAAACCCTTTGCCAAAAAAACGTTTGCCGAGCGTTTCAAACTCAAGCTCCATAAACAGTTTCTTTAGCCGGTCATCGTCGTACGGCTGGACTGCCAGCGAGTCAAAATCGACGCCGTGCTTCACATCGCGCAGAATCGTCACCAAGCGTTTCGACATCAGCGCTTGTTCAGCGTTCTCTTCGACTCGTTCCTTTTGCTTGCCCTTCAGCTTGTCTGCGTTTTGGATCAGATTTTCAACCGAGCCATATTCGGCAATCAATTTTTTCGCAGTCTTTGGCCCGATTCCTGGTATGCCGGGAACGTTGTCCGACGTATCGCCCATCAGCCCCAAAATGTCGACGACTTGATCAACGCGTTCGACTTCCCATTGTTTGAGGACCTCCGGTACGCCCAGGATTTCGACGTTTGAACCCTGACGCCCGGGCTTGTAGACAAAGGTGCGATCGTCGACAAGTTGATGATAGTCCTTGTCCGGAGTCACCATGTAGGTCGCGAAGTCTCTACTTTCGGCCTCCTTGGCGATCGTACCAATCACGTCGTCCGCCTCGACACCATCAATTCGAATGACGGGAATGTTGAACGCTTCTAACAGCTCAAAGATCAGCGGGATTTGCTCGCTGAGATCTTCCGGCATCGCCTCGCGGTTGGCTTTATACTCTGCGTACTCTTCGTGCCGATGCGTGGGCGCAGGAGTGTCGAACACGGCCGCGAGATGCGTCGGCTTTTCCTTGTTCAAGATGTCCATCAGCGCATTCGTGAATCCGAATACCGCCGACGTGCACTTGCCAGCCGACGTATAACGAGGACTTCTGATCAGGGCAAAATGAGCTCTGTATATCAGGGCCATCCCGTCCAGTAAGAAGAGTGACTTTTCCAATTCCATGGCAGATCGTCTCCGGCATTCAAACTAGTCGGCACTTCGATCGATCCTGTAAATCGGAGAGTGCGTCCTGCGATGAGCATAGCAGGCGGAGGAAATGCTCGGCAGTACCGAACATTGACGCAACTATGAACTAGCACTTCGATAGCTCGACAGAGCCTTTAAGAAAACCCACCGAGACGCCGCGAGGCTGAACAAGGTCGCGAACACAGCGAACACGGGTAGCAGCCAGAATCCCGGTTGATCAAAGTGCAGCGGTAACGCCATTAACCGAGCAGGCACATTCACGACAATCAGCACCGGAATGATGAAAGTGAAAAACTGTCGCATCGGCGTTCCGTACGGCCCACCGTAGATTTCCATCGGGTAGCGAGAAAAATTCGTGATGTAGAACCAAAAGTTATAGAGCGACTGGTTTCTCCCGAGCCAAATGCTGGTCGCGGCGAGCGAGATCATCAAGCTGTATAAGATGAAAATGCCGCAAAGCAAATAGAACGGATAAGCCAAAAACGGAAACCAATGGAGCTCGATGGCCTCAGCAATCACAAGCTTTCGCAAACTGTACGCCAACAGAAGTAGGCCCACCATGAAGTTAGATAATGCTGACCAATCGATACGGTGAAGCGAGACCAAGAATTGCGTATCGATCGGCTTGAGCAGCGCAAAGTCAAGATTGCCCGTCCGAATCAGTTCACTGAACTCTTGAGCGTTCGGCATAAAGAACGCCTGTACTAAACTGTTGACGAACATCGTTGTGGCCAAAAAGACAAAGAACTGATGTTTTTGCCAGCCGGTATCACGACCGATCTCGTTGGTGTATTTGAAGATCAGTAAGTAGAAGCCAACGTTCATCAGGATCCACGACGTCGATGAAATGCATTCGATCAGAAAGTTTGATCGGAACGACATGTCGCGAACCAAGCTGTTGCGGACAATCGTCAGGAAAACGCGGAGATAAGATGGTCGGCTGGTCGTCGTCACGGTCTAACCTCCAAATCCGCTGTAACGTTTTATGCCTCGCGACAGCATTGCACGCGAAAGACAAATGAAGAACACAATCCACGCCACTTCGATGATGAGTCCGCGAATGAGATCCGGTCCTTCTATTTTTTCGAGAAACACTGCAGCAGGAAAATAGGCCAAGTAACGCAATGGCAGCCACTCGACGATTTCATTCCACGGCTCAGGCAACATATCGAGCGGGAACATGTGCCCCGATAGAAAGAAGCTGAACAGCATGTAGACAAACAGCAGCGAG
>JAGQPC010000915.1 GCA_020426925.1 Planctomycetales bacterium
GATTTTAGTCGATCCGATCACGGGGATGGCAGGAAACTATTGTTTTGACCTTGACCCAGTTACGGGCGGCATCCTTACTTTACGTTGGACACGTCAGCCACTCGAAATGCTTGCTGCGTCTGACCCGCGTTTCGATCGTTGGTTGTTTAATGCAATTGAAGGTTTCGATTACGTGACACATGGCTAAAGAGATCAAGAATCGAAATCGGGAAAAGAGTCAAGCCTCTGCCCGACGAGCTGGCAGTTTTTTTCTTGCACTTGTCGGGATTGGAGATGAAGGCTGGGAAGTCATTTCCGAGCCTGAGGTTGCCCCTTCCACGGCAGCAAAGGAAGTGTTGCATCGCCTTTCCATGATCTCAGCTAACAATCCCGGCGATATTCTGATCGTTAGGGTCCAGGTCGATCCACTCAACTACGTACCGAACAACCGAGAAATTGGATCGGTTGACAAGTCTCTGAGAAATTCAGTTCCTCAAATCATAAGCGGCAGTGTTCCTGTTGGAATGGAACTCGTAAAACGCCAAGTGCCAGACGTGTGGGACGTGCGGGTCTCCGGACTGTTCATTCCGTTTCCAGATGTAGGACGGCTGTCCAGCAGCAATGTCTCCGACACACTCACGATTTCGAGTGACACGTCGGGTGAAAACTGGTACGAGTATTTGAGTTCGGAGGCAGGCGGCCAGCTACTCACAGCGATTGCCAGGGATGGGGGACACTTGGGTGAACACGACAGTCAATGCAAGCAAGGAGATCCACGGAATGCACGAGGTGAAATCACCCGGTTTGAAGCAGCGGTTGACACCTTTCTCGGTGCGTTGACGGGTGACTGGAAGGACGTCACAGACGCGATCGGTGCGGCCAGCGGTGTTCTTCGAGACAAGGCCGCAAATCGAGTTGAGCCAGTCCTTAACGAATACGTCCGGCTGCAACCGCAAGACTCACTTGAGCAGAAGCGCGCTTTAGCGAGTTTGATCAACGAAAGGTTGCAAGCGTTGGGGCTTGCGATCAGGTGTCCAATCACGAATGCCCCGGCCATAATAGTCGCAGACCAACGTTCAGATTCACCCAATATTAGCCGTTTTCGACTGCGTGCACGTAAGCCAGGAGGAGGCAGGACGACTCATGGGGTATGGCGTGAGCTACCGCCACTTGAACTGATGCCCGATTCGGGGCGGGTAGAACCATTTGCGAAGTGGACACAGAAAATCCGAGACGTATCTAAGCAATCCTCGTCCGGAAAAAAGCACTAACCATTCAAAAAGTTAGCTTGACCACAGGACGGTGTACCGTACAATTCACCGTCCTTAAGTAAGGAAACCCAAAGCATCAAATTAATGACGATCTGGGTCTCCGCGAATCCACCAAGCCAAAAACCAATATGAGCGTCAGGCACAGGTAGACCCAAAGCAAATCTATTCTTGCTGACCAATTTAACAGTGGCAAGCGTTGGATAACTGAATTCTGGTTTTGCCAGCATTCCGGCGATTGAGACGTCGCTAGTCTTCGAATCTGAGGCCCTCGTCTATGGGTCAGAAAGGATGATGTGCCATGCGTCGCAAATTCTTACGAGACTTTTGTCTCGTCCAACAGAAACCGAAAACCCGACGAGAGATTCGTCTACGAAATGCTGCGTTGGACCGATTGAAGGATAGGGTGCTAGACCCAAAATCGATGCGGACAGCAGTCAGCAAGTATTTTTTGACAGGCGTTGTCGTGCTTTGGTTGAAAGCCAATCTGCGGGAAGTCACCGAACGCACTGATTTTGATGCGTCTGATGTTGCGCAAATTCTCGGGTACGACGCGAGCCGAGTCGGAAAATTCTCCGCAGACCGGGAATGCATTGAGAACTTTACCGCTCGGCTATAGGTCGCGATGTTTTTTCGGA
>JAGQPC010000916.1 GCA_020426925.1 Planctomycetales bacterium
TCGCTCGAACTCCTCGACCGCTCCGAGCCCTCGTGGCGCGCCGAGCGGACCGATGATTCGGTGCTTGCCTCGTTGATCGTGAGCCGGCGGACCGAAACACCGAGGTGACTTGGCTTCGAGATCGAGTCCGGTGAGGTAACCGTAGAACGAGAGATTGAAATCGAGCCGCGTTTGTTCACCGTCGGTGATCACGTCGAGTCCCGCGGCCAACTGGTCGTGCACGGCGGCGATCACGGCGTCGCGTTGGATCTCGGCGAGATCGTCCGAGCCGAACACCTCGAGATTTTGGGAGGCATATTCCAGCCAGCCGGGAAACGGATAGCTGCCAATCACCGTGGTTCGCAGTGGGATCGGTTGCATGTTCCTGCTCCTCGCAGCGGTGGGCGGGCGAAGCGTGGCGGGGAGCCACGGGAAAAAAGAGCTAATGGAAATGAAGTGGAACCGAACCAACTCGCGACCTGATGGCATTCGGTCCATTTCGCGTGGGATCGCGCGCGAGCATCGGTACGATTCGTCGGCGACTCCACACGATCAGAATACCGCGCCGGCTCAGCTTGGCGGTGTGGGGTGGGCAAACAGCCGCGCCACGCGCCGCGCGTGCTCGTCGTACGCCGCCTCGAACATCTCGGTGGCGCGTTCGGAGCCGACGACGTTGCTGGCCGCCAGGACCAACGGCGGCTTTCCAGCCGCGGTCAACCGAGCCGCGACTTCCGCCTTGATCGCATTGACCAGCAAGCAGCCGCCGATCGTTGATCCGGGAGCGACCGGAGCCTCAAGCCCGTCAATCGAGACACCCGCGTCTCCTTCGGGAGCACCGGTATCGAGCACGAGATCGGCGTGATCCATCAACCGTTTTCCATCCGGCATGCGCGAGGGACTCGTCGCGGCATGACGAGTCGAAACCATGGCGACGACGCGCACGCCTCGAGCGCGAAACTGTTCCGCCATTTCGATCGCGACTCGTGATCCACCGCTCGACGAGACCAGCAACGCCGAGTCTTGGTCCGTGATGACGAAATTGCGCAGGATTCGCTCGGCCAATCCTGGGCAGTGCTCGATGAACATCGCTTGACGTTGACCATTGCAGCCAACGACAGGGTGATGGAACGTCATCGAGAGTTCCACGATCGGGTTGAAGCCAGGAAACGATCCGTAACGTGGCCACATTTCCTCGACCATGATGCGGCTGTGGCCAGCTCCAAAAACGTGGACGACCCGGTCCGCCAGAATTGATTCTGCAAACCATTCGGCGGCCTGCTGGATCAGCGGCTGCTGAGCGGCCACGGTTTCGTGGATGCGTTGGCAAGCGGCAAGGTATTCGTCGGTTGGTGTCGGCATTGGGCTCATTGCAGGTGACGGACGCCTACTCAAAATCGGACGCACGCGGTAACAGGACGGGCAGAATCGCTCTACAACCAAGCGACGCGTCAGGCTACGATGATCGCTAAACCGATTCGACAATCCTAGTGGGTATGCGGGAAATAACGCTTCGACAAGGTAATTCTGAGCTAATCCGCACGCCACGCGATGCGAATTCCAATTACGTGTTCGTTGAGCTACGCTTTATACGAAACCTGGACATCGAATCGATTGACTTTATTCTCGGCAAGACCTGAGCAAACTCATGGCGGAACGCATTATTGCAATCGGCGACGTGCACGGATGTGCAACGGCTCTCGAAAGTCTACTAAACGCGGTTGGTCCCAAAGACGGCGATCTGTTCATTCCACTTGGAGACTACGTCGATCGCGGCCCTAACAGCAAACGCGTAATCGAACTGCTGATTGATCTCGGCAAAGAACATCGAGTCGAACCGCTATTCGGAAATCACGAGCAGATGATGATGGCTGTGGTCGAAGGGAATCCGCCGCAGGACTGGTTGCGATATGGCGGAGTCGACACGCTCGATTCATACGGGTTTTCAGGAAATCTAAACGTCATCCCGGAAGACCATCTTGAGTTCTTTCGTTCATGCCACGATTTCTTCATCACCGACGATCACTTCTTTGTTCACGCAAATTACATTCATAACGTTCCTCTAGAAGAACTCGACGAAGCCACGATTCGTTGGCGATCGTTGGCAGAGTCGATGCCCGGCCCTCACAAGAGCGGCAAGACCGCCGTCGTCGGCCACACCCCCGACAAAACCGGCGAGATCCTCGACATGGGCTATCTAAAGTGCATCGACACATTTTGCTACGGAGGCCAATGGCTCACTGCCTTGGACGTGCTGTCAGGTTCGATCTGGCAAGCAAACGAAGAAGGTGAAGTCCGCGAAAAATAGCTACGTTGTCCAGAACTGGCAAACAAAGCAGAGGTCTAGTCGACCGCGTTTGATTCAGCGGGACCACCGCTCACTTGGTTGCAGTAATCCTTCCCACGAACCTTAATAGCAGTGGATGCGCGGGGTCGGCCATTTGTCCGTGATTGTATCCATCTAATTCGTACAGCCCAACGTCTTGATGGCCGACAACTTTCATCATCCGCCACATGTATGCGTTTTCTTCATAGCGACCGAGCATCTCAAGCTCGCGGTCACCAGTAATGAACAGAATCGGTGGGCAATCTTTTCGCACGTGGATTAATGGCGCCATCTTGTCGATAATCGGTTGCTCGCCAGCAATTCCACGTTCGGCACGCACTGTGAAGTGAGTGATCGTGTGGCCGCTGTA
>JAGQPC010000917.1 GCA_020426925.1 Planctomycetales bacterium
ACTTGAAGATCAAGTTTCGCGAATCGTTTCGACCATTTGCGCCGATCGTTTTACAGGAACACGTCCACGAGTACTTTGATGTGCCGGAAGGATTTCAATCGCCGTACATGCTAATTGTGGCTCCGGTTCATCCGGACGTGCGATGCGAAGTTCCACCCGAACACCAAGACTCGCGTGGAATCGACAAATTGAAAGCGAAGCGATCTTTGATTCCCGCCGTAACACACGTCGACCACTCCGCGCGTATTCAAACCGTTGACGAGGAACGTAATCCAAAGCTGCACAAGTTGATGTCAACGTTTTATGCGAAGACTGGTTGTCCAGTTATGATTAACACGAGTTTTAATGTGCGAGGCGAACCGATCGTTTGCACACCTGACGATGCGATCCGTTGTTTCCTCACGACGGAAATGGATGTTTTGGTGATGGGAAACCATATCGTGTTCAAGGCACAGCAAGAAAATCTTGCAACGGACCAAATGCGAGAAGTCCATCTGTCTCAATTCCAACTAGACTGAATCTATGCCTCTGATCGAAGCCAATTGGAATCCCTCACCTCGCCAGCTGCGACAGTTCGGCATCATCTGTCTGATTGCCATTCCGCTGGTTGCATGGTTTTGGTTTTCAGAAAGCACGCAGATCATTGTGATTGCGGCAATAGCGGGCGGGGTGGCAGCGGTCGCGGGTTTGGTTTATCCGAAAACGCTACTACCGTTGTTCGTTGTCCTGATGGTCGTTGCTACGCCAATTGGGATGGTCGTCGGCGAGCTAGCGATGATGACAATTTACTTTTTAGTATTCTTGCCGATCGGCCTGTTGTTTCGACTTATGAACCGCGACCGCCTCGACCGGTCGCTTCAGCGCGAAGCGTCGTCATACTGGATGCCGAAGAAAAGACCTAGCTCTCTGAGCAGCTATTATCGACAATCGTAATTCGCGCCTCCTTAGCGCCTCCAATCAGAGAACATTTCAAATGGCAGATAAACAGAAGAAAAGCGAATTTGAACAGCTGGACGAAGAGCAGCTAACGATCGTTCAAGAGTTCATGCTGTTTATCACCGAGAATAAAGCTTGGTGGATGGTGCCGATTTTGCTGGTTTTAGGCCTGGTTGGCTTGCTCGTCATTCTTAGTGCCACCGGTGCCGCACCGTTCATTTACACCTTGTTTTAGTACCGTTTGATCAATCGATCGCCGCTAAGCAGACGAAAATGAACCTAATCGGCAACTTTGATGTCGGTGGTAGGCGGTGCATTTGCGAGAAGTGCAGTAGCTTGCCAAAGATCCCTAGAACTCGGCAAGTCTCGCGAATCAACCGCCAAAAATGCCTGAGAACGGCATCGGATCAAATCCTGCCTTTGCGTGCCATTTCTGGTCGAAAGTGAAGTGCTCGCAAAGCCCCACTGCCCAGTTTGCCTTGAAAAGGCAATACTTAATGCATATCGTAAGTCGTTTAGAGATAAGCGATTTAGGCAACTTTCCCGTTTACTTTTAGGAGTGTGCACGTGGCAATCGGCAATACAACTGGCTCTCAGGTGATGAACGGAGCTGACATCTTGGTCAAATCGCTCGTTGATCACGGCGTGGAGGTGCTTTTTGCCTATCCTGGCGGTTGCAGTATGCCCCTCCATCAAGCTCTCACTCGTTTTTCGGATCGCCTCCGCACGATTTTGCCGCGGCATGAGCAAGGCGGTGGATTCGCCGCTCAAGGTTACGCAAGATCCACTGGACGCGTCGGCGTCTGCATGGCCACGAGCGGTCCGGGCGCGACAAATCTCGTTACGGCGATTGCCGATGCGAAGTTGGACAGCATTCCTATGGTCGCGATTACGGGCCAGGTTCCGACTCACTTCATTGGAAAAGACGCGTTTCAAGAAACGCCTTTGGTCGAAGTCTGCCGCGGAATCACGAAGCACCATTGTTTGGTCACGGACGTTCATGAGCTTCCTCGAATCATGAAAGAGGCTTTCCACGTTGCGACGACAGGCCGCCCTGGCCCGGTCCTTGTGGACATGCCCAAGGATGTCCAAATGGGCAGTTGCGTTCCCGAGTGGGACTGCGCAATGCGGCTTCCTGGTTACCGGCTCAACGGAACGGAAATTCATCCAGAACAGATCAAGCAGATCGCGGCTGCGATTCGTCTGTCGAAACGTCCAGTAATTTACGCTGGCGGTGGAATCATCTCGGCGGACGCCAGTGAGGAACTGCGCGAACTCGTCAGGAAAACAGGCATCCCGATTACGTCGACCGTTATGGGGCTGGGAGCTTTCCCGGGCAGCGATCCGCTGTCGCTCGACATGCTAGGAATGCACGGATCGGTTTATTCAAACTATGCGGTCGACGACTGCGACTTGTTGATCGCACTTGGTGTTCGATTTGACGATCGCGTTACTGGACGAGTCGAAGAGTTCGCCAAACGTGCCAAGATCATCCACGTCGACATCGACGCTTCCGAGCTCAACAAGAACAAGGAAGCTCACCTGCCGATCGTCGGTGATGTGAAGCCTGTTCTTCGAGAACTGAACAAGATCGTTCAAGCACCCGACGACATTTCCAGCTGGGTCGAGCAATGTGCGAAATGGAAAAAAGAACATCCGTTCAAATATGACGAAAGCTTTGATGGAATTCTTCAGCAGCATGCCATCAGCGAGCTTTCAAAGCTCACCAGCGATGGCGACACGTTCATCACAGTCGGCGTTGGCCAGCATCAAATGTGGGCTGCGCAGTTCTACGAATTCAATCGACCTCGTCGATGGCTTTCGAGTTCCGGGTTGGGAACGATGGGTTTTGGCTTGCCCGCGGCAATGGGCGTTCAAGCGGCTCATCCAGGATCACTCGTCATCGACATTGACGGCGATGGCAGCTTCCAAATGAACATTCAGG
>JAGQPC010000918.1 GCA_020426925.1 Planctomycetales bacterium
GACGTGCCGGCACCCATGTAGATGAGCCGACCTCCCGAACGCATCGCGTCGACGACGGCGTCGACAGCCGCGGCGATGTGCGATTTTTCTTTGTGAACAGCGGCCGCAATCGTCTGGTCTTCACGGTTAATGACTTCGACGATCTCCAGCGATGAGAGCTGATCGATTTTCTCCGAAGCGGGATTTCGCTGTTCGGTTGTTAAACGTTCTAGCACGGTTTGCGGGCCTTCGGCTTACTTAGGGCGCAATCGGATTCAGTTTGGTTGTAGACCGCCGCACGGCTGGATAGCATGTCGGTACATTATTGGGAAGGAAAGGTCATCATATGCAAGTTCGTGCGTCTCACCAATCCGCTATCTTGTTGTTCTCGTTCGTGGCGTTCTTGAGTGACGCCGGCCTTGCGGGTCGGCTTCCAGTTTCGTCGCCCGAATCGGTCGGAATGCGGAGCGAACGGCTGAACCTGATCGACGAAATTGTGCAGGAAGGCATTGAGCAATCCAAAATGCCGGGATGCGTAGTGATGATCGGTCGCAAGGGACACGTTGCTTTTCATGAAGCATACGGTCACCGACAGCTTGAGCCGACAAAAGTCGAGATGACTCGCGATACGGTTTTCGACATGGCGTCGATCACAAAACCAGTTGCGACGGCAACCAGCGTAATGGTATTGGTCGAACAGGGAAAGATTCGGCTTCGCGATTCTGTCACAACTTACATTCCCGAATTCGGCAACTCTGGAAAAGAGTACGTGACGGTTACTCAGCTGCTCACTCACCAGGCTGGGTTTGTTCCGGATAACGCGTTGGCCGACTATGCCGATGGTCGCCGGAAAGCGTTTGAAAACATCTATGCTTTGAAAACGATGTACGACCCCGGAACCAGATTTGTCTATTCGGATGTCGGGTTTATTTTGCTAGATGATTTGATCGAAAAGCAAAGCGGAACGAACGTCGCCGCGTTTTCGAAGAAGCACATCTTCGAACCGCTTGGAATGGATGAAACCGGCTACTTGCCGAATGACGAATTGAAAGCTCGGACCGCAACGACGGAACAGCGCGAAAGCCGGTGGATGCAGGGCGAAGTGCATGATCCTCGCGCGTACGCTATGGATGGCGTAGCAGGGCATGCGGGGTTGTTTTCGACTGCCGAGGACTTGGCGGTTTACGCTCAAATGATGCTCAACGGCGGCCACTACGGAGGGAAACGGATACTGGCGGAGCAAACCGTTCGGTTGATGACCGCACCATACGAAATTGTCGAAGGCGAAAAAGTTAGTGTGCGAGGACTCGGCTGGGACAAATTGTCTGGTTATTCATCAAATCGGGGTGAGAACATGTCGTCGGACGCGTTCGGGCACGGAGGTTTTACTGGAACCGTTTTATGGATCGATCCGAAGAACGAAATGTTCTTCATCTTCCTGAGCAACCGCGTACATCCAAACGGAAAAGGAATCGTGAACCGACTCGCGGGCAGAATTGCCACTGTTGCCGTTGGCGCCATCGATGACGATTTGTTGCCGGCCAGCGATAACGCGACTTTAGCATCATCGTCGCCCGTTCAACCGGGCATTGACCGCCTTATCGACGAGGAGTTTCGAAGCCTACGCGGAAAGCGTTTAGGACTTATCACGAATCAGACGGGAATCTGTTCCAACGGCGAGTCGACGATCAGCGTGCTTCACAAGTCTCCAAACGCGAATCTCGTCGCACTATTCAGCCCGGAACACGGGCTAGAAGGCAAGCTTGACCAGAGCATTATCGGCGACACTGTTGATGGGCAAAGTGGTGTGAAAGTTTTCAGCCTGTACGGAAACTCGCGTCAGCCAACACCCGAACAGTTGGACGAAGTGGACACACTAGTGTTTGACATCCAAGACATCGGCTGTCGCTTTTACACATACATTTCGACGATGGGCCTTGCGATGGAGGCTGCGGAGAAAGCGGGAAAGTCGTTCGTTGTTTTGGATCGCCCAAATCCGATTGGCGGTATCGAAGTTGGAGGCCCACTGGTCGACGCGGGTAGTGAATCGTTTGTTGCGTTTCACTCGATGCCAGTTCGGCATGGAATGACCGTTGGTGAAATAGCCCAAATGTTCAAAGCGGAACGAGGCCTAAGCGATCTCGACCTCAAGATCGTCCGGTGTCACAATTGGCAGCGAGACCAGTTGTTTGACGAGACAGACTTGCAATGGATCAATCCGTCGCCAAATATGCGGAACCTCAATCAAGCGGTGCTCTATCCCGGAATCGGACTTTGGGAAACAACGAATTTATCAGTTGGCCGCGGGACAGACACTCCATTCGAAGTCGTTGGGGCTCCGTGGATCGATTGCAGGAAACTTGCGTCGCACTTGAATGCCTCCGGACTACAAGGCGTGCAGTTTACTGCTCGGACGTTTACTCCAACGAGCAGCAAGTTCGCGAGCGAATCGTGCGGTGGCGTTCAGATTTCCATCACAAACCGAAAACTGTTCAACCCGATCACGTGCGGAATCACGTTCGCGTGCACGCTGCGTAAACTGTATCCCACAGATTGGCAAATCGACAAAGCAAATCGGATTGTTGTCAACGAAAGTCTTTTGGCCGCGATAAAACGAGGCGACAGCGCTGAATCGATTGTGCGATCTTTCCAACCAGGTCTCCATGAATTTGCTCAACGAAGGGCTGCGTACTTGCAATACTGATCCAACTCGTTTGTAGTCCCGCCTTTAGGCGGAAGCTAAGACATACGGAATCCGCCTGAAGGCGGAACGACAAACAGAAACTGCCGATGTCAAATCACACAGGAATGCGATAATCCAATGCATGTTACGACGAACACTTTCGTTCGAATCTTGGCCCGATCAGTGCTGCTTGCCGCGGTATCGCTTCTACCAGCGAACGTTGCGAATTCGGAAGATCGCCCTCCGGTTGTGCTAACAGACGCCGCACGAGCATTGCACGCAAAAACTATCCTCGTCGATGGCCACAATGATTTGCCGTGGGCGTTTCGCGAAATGGGGACGCCATCGTTTGACAAGGTCGACATTGCGAAGTCACAGCCAAAACTCCACACAGACATTCCTCGCTTGCGAGAAGGAGGAGTCAAAGCTCAGTTTTGGTCTGTTTACGTTCCGTCGAGTACTCGGCTGACAGGTGAATCGCTGCAAGCAACGCTCGAGCAAATCGAATTCGTCCATAACATGGTGAAGCAGTATCCTGACACGTTTTCGCTTTGCTTAACGATGGACGATGTTGACCAAGCGATTGCCGATGGCAAGATCGCGTCGATGATTGGTATGGAAGGGGGCCATTCAATCGAGAACTCGATCAGCGTTTTGCGCCGGCTCTACTCTTTGGGTGCTCGTTATATGACGCTTACGCACTCCGCGACACTCGACTGGGCCGATTCTGCGACAGATGAAGCCAAGCACGGTGGCCTCACAAAATTTGGTGAGGAAGTCGTGCTCGAGATGAATCGTCTGGGGATGCTCGTCGACCTGTCCCACGTGTCTGACGATACGATGCGAGATGCAATGCGGATTTCGCAAGCACCGATTATCTATTCTCATTCGTCGGCTCGTGCGATCGGCGATCACCCGCGAAACGTGCCCGACAATGTGTTGCCACTTATCAAAGAAAATGGCGGCGTGATCATGGTGAACTTTTATCCCGGTTTTGTCGTTCCGGCAGCCGCAGAACGCAGCAAACAGCGTGACAAACAAGTTGCCGAATGGGAACAACAGTACGACGAAGCCAAAGTGAAAGAACTGGTGGCACGCTGGGAAATCGCCAATCCTGTGCCTCAGGGAAGTATTCATGACGTCGTCAATCACATCGATCACTTGGTAAAGAACTGCGGCATCGATCACGTCGGAATCGGATCGGACTATGATGGAATCGGGACCGTTCCAAAACAATTGGAAGACGTTTCTACGTATCCGCTCATCACGCAAGAGATGTTGAACCGAGGTTATTCGGCGGAGGACATTCACAAAGTGATGGGGCAAAACGTCATGCGTGTGTTTCGCCAAGCCGAAAAGGTCGCGAAACGGATGCAAGTTGAAAACAATTAGCTCGCCGTATTGATACGCGGAGATTACGCAATGGCTGATCGCCGAACGTTCGTGAAGAAACTAGCAGTCGGAGCTACCGGGTTAGCCGTCGGCTTCGATCACCGCACGAACGTAGCCGCTGCGGAATCGCAAGTCAAATCGATCCGAGTTCCTCAGGCAGGCGAGTCTGTTTTTGACTACGTAAAACAAGTATCCGACAAGCAATTTGACCTGGACACGTACTGTCAGGTTTTGGGAGCAGCCAACGAGTTCAAAGAAGGTGACGAAATCGTTGGCGTTGCCGCCGCTGACGAAAACTCTCGTCGCAATGCCAGGACGCTATTGTCTAACACGCGGCTGGTCGATATCGACGCGCATCCTCCGCACACAGACGAACTGTTCCGATTTGCAAATCAAGCCAGATCAAAGACGAAGCAGACAGCAGATTGGACGTTCGCAGATCTGAAGGAGTTCTTACTGACAAAGTCGGAATCCAAAATCAAGGAAGTTGCTTCGTCTCTTTCGAGCGACGTCATCGGCTGCATCGTCAAGCTGATGACAAACCAGGAATTAACTGTCGTTGGCGCAGAGATTTTCAATCCGCTGCCCGGTACGCAACTTGGTGCGAAAGGATACCTCGGCGCGCGAGTGCAACCGAATTCGCCAACCGACCATCCCGACGACATTCGCTGGCAAGTCTTCGATGCGTTTTCTTATGCGGTTGGAGACGTCCTGCTGGGGACGAATCCCGTGTCGAGCGATCCTGCCTCCGTTGCCGAAGTCGAATTGACTCTGAAAGAAGTGTTGGACGTTTTTCAGATCTCCGACTTGATGCCTCATTGCGTGCTGTCTCACATCGACGTTCAGGCCGAAGTGGAGCGTGCAAATCCCGGATCGACCGAACTTTGGTTCCAAAGTATCGGTGGCACGGACAAAGCGAACGGGACATTCGATCTGTCGATTGAAAAGATGAAGCGGTACGCGTCACAACGAACAGGGCGATACGGTCTGTACTTCGAAACGGGACAAGGCGCCGATTTTACGAACGGACACGATCATGGTTTCGACATGGTGCTACACGAGTCTCGGAAGTACGGGTTCGCGCGAGCGCTCACTCAGCTCGTCAGCAAAACAACCGGGCAACCGGCTTGGGTGCATCTGAACGATGTTGCCGGATTCATTGGGCCGGAAGTTTTCCGCTCACGGGAACAGTTGGTGCGATGTTGCTTGGAGGACATCGTCATGGGCAAGCTGCACGGGCTTTGCATTGGGCTTGATGTTTGCTCGACGTTGCACATGGA
>JAGQPC010000919.1 GCA_020426925.1 Planctomycetales bacterium
CCAAGGGAAAGAAGTTTCCTTGGGCGAGGGGGAGATTGTCACAATTCTGGGTTAGTCGGCGACCGCGACGCAGGTAAGCTTGAGGTTATCGGCCTTGCCAGTCGTGCCAGTGATCGACTGAACATAAATACTGCTCACTGCGGATGCGTCTATTGGCATCGGGCCATCGACGATCTTGCCATTACGTTTGAACGTAATCAAGGAAGTATTCAGATCTTGCCCCGTTTGGATTTCGATGGAACATCTCGCTGGAAAATGTCTGTCTACCGAGACTCCTCGCTGTCCGGGATACAAATCAACGCGTCCTCCACGTCGATGCAACATCGTTCCAATACTTGAAGTGAACGGATTGTTCGAGTTCGCTCTGCCAAAACCAAACGCAATCCAACCATCGCTCCCATAGTGCCCGTCGCCGTCAACGATCAAGTCAAGCGAAAGCTCATATTTCGAATTCCGTTTCAAATGCACTCCCTCGATTGCCACTTTCGCGCCGCTGTTTACTACCAACTCAGATCCGTTGGTCGACGTGCGAGAAGTAGCGAAATTCCAAGTGTGGCCGGAATCCGCCCTGGTGTACTTCAATAACCCTGTACGGGAAAAGGTATCTTCGAAAACAAGGTTGGGGCCCTTATCGTCGCTAATGTCCACTTTCGAGTTGGCAATTCGAAGCAATTCAACGTTTATTAATTCGACACGCGGCCCAGAAATCGGCAATTCGGTTACTGATGGTTGTTGGGACTTAACTGTCGAAATAGAGCTTCCGAGGGATTTGAAGTCCACGATCCTCAACGGCAGCATTGTCATCTGTTCGCTAATCTTCTGCTCATACTCATTGACCATGTAATTGCATTCGACGAGCCCCAATGATTCAACATGCGACGGCATGTCTGTTGTACCGAAATGCAACTTGATTCGATTAGGGCGTTCGTCAAAGTCGTAGTTGCAATTGTCTTCGAACGAACCCAATTTGACGGTGGATATTCTGTTGGATTCCGGGTCTCGAACAAACGCGAAAACAATCAGGAAACAGCTTTCAATATCAGCAGTCAACATAAACGACGATGGCTTGCCGTCGACGATATCCTCCCCAAAGCCGTATTTGTAAACCACCGCTTTATCAGTTTGAGCGTCTTTTGGCTTTACGTAGGTCAGCGGACCCGCCGGCGACGAAGCAATCGCAATGTTGTGAAGGCGCGGCGGAAGCATCGTACCCATCATGTCCGAGATTAGAAACTTGCCGCTAACGAACTTCAATTGGATCAATTCGGTGATCGCGAGGTTTGCATGCTCGACGTGCGCAACCACGGCGATGCCGCCGCCATGTTGAAATGACCGTGCGACGGTAAGGCCCTTCAACTCCGTTAGTCCATCATTCTCAATCTCGGGCATTAGCGTTGCTCGTGCATTGCGGGTATAGCACCGACTAAGCCCATCAATGTCACCTTCGCGCAAGGAATTCAACCAAGCAGTAAGAGTCTGCCATGGAGTTCCATATGCATGATGATTGAGATCGTATCCGTCCTGAACCGTTTGTAGCCTAACCCCACGGGGACGTTTATCCGAGGTAAACTCTTGTCCAACGAGATCGTACACATACTGTCCAGATTGCAGTGCCGCGGTGTCGTCGGCCGAAGACAGCCGATTGGCTGAAAGGACGAGTCTGTACTTATTCATTGCGTACGGTTGGTAAATGTTCTGAGCGTGGACAATCGTGGAGGCGGCGAAGATCGCCAAGACTGCAGCCAAGCACGGCGCAACGAGCTTTAGAGCTGTGCCATGGCGGAACTCTACGTTGAGACTAATTTCGTGATTTGTGTTTGAGAGATACATTGCGAACTCCTTGTCATTTGGATGACTTTCTGGATGAATGACGCCGACGACGAGAACGAATGTCAACTCAGACTAAGATCCACCCCTTGTGCCATTTATCACTACACTGAGTCTCCGCCGTATCCGCGCTAACCGTGAACAACGTCTTCTGGCTGATAAAATCCGTTGTTTGATTCGATCCATAATTGTCCGCTTGACCGACTTCTGCGGTTTCGACGAAAGCAGCGGCGGACACAACGCCGAGATCCGCTGCGAACAGTTCACGACTTTCCAGCGATTCCACGCTGCTCAAACGAACTTTCCAAGATTGCTTTTGCTTCTTTCCAAACATAGTGAATCCCTCTATTCAAGTTGTTGCGGTTCGTCAAACGAATACGTCGTTGTCTTCGCGAAACGCAGGAAAGCGTTTCCGCTGCTGCAAGGGATTACGCCGTTCGATTGAGTGGCGCGCGCTCATCTTGCCGAGTTCGACAATCTTTGAATGCGCAGATTGGAGCCAGGTTTAGATGTCGTGGCCAACATCGGCTACACGTTTCTTGTCAAGCGCGACTCGAAGGTATGTGAAAGTCGTCCGTTTTTCCGCTTAGTCAGCAGGCCGATCCCTCTGTTGCAGAATCCATGCATTCATCGATTTTGGCGGCGAGCCAAAAAGCATCTTTTGGACTATCACACGGAATGTGCCTAGGCGACGCCGTTCGTTGCGTCGAATCAGATTGAAGGCCAATTACGACGGACGCTGTTTTGCGATCGAGCGTAACTTTGGCGCGACAACTGCGTATGCGTGAAAATGGAATCAACTGACCTCCGTCCTCCGAGAGCTGGACGGTACGACCAACACGATCGATGGTGATTGTCGTCACCCGAAACGAACCGAAAGCTCGTGCCCAATAAAACAGGCAGACGCCCCACATCGTGCAGATCACTTGCGTGTCGGAGAAAAACTTCATTAGCACTACCGCAAGGACAACGCAGACAACGGAGTATGCCCAAGCTTGCATTATCTGCCGTATGAATCGCATCCGAAGAGCCAAGTAAATACGAACTGTCGATTCAGATTCGCGAAACCGAAGGCCGTCAAATTCACCTGGGTGTGAGTCCGCTGGTATTCTGGCAAACGGATCGACGAATACAGCTAGAACCGTTC
>JAGQPC010000920.1 GCA_020426925.1 Planctomycetales bacterium
TATGAACCTGTCATTTTCAAGACCGCCAAGCGGCGTGGCATGCAAGACGCCGATGCCAATGAGCTCGTGCAGAGCGTCCTGTTTGCGGTGGCTCGTGCCGTTGATCGATTCGAACCGGACACTCAGCGAGCCCGATTTCGAACGTGGCTGTACCGAATCACACACAACGAATTTTGCAAGCAGTACGCGGCGTCTCTGCGAAACACAGCCGCTGGCGATTCTGCAGTTCAGCAGCAGCTTGCCAATCTAGCCGAACCATCAGCCGACGAGATGTTCGGTAGCGAATATCGCCGATCCGTTTTTCGCTGGGCTGCCAAACGAGTGAAGCCGAACGTTCGCCCGTCAACGTGGGAGGCGTTTTATCGCACTGCAGTCGAAAACGAACCAGCGGAAGCCGTCGCTGAATCGCTGGGTATTTCGGTTGGGTCGGTCTACGTGTCACGCAGCCGAGTGATGGCGAAGCTCCGAATCGAAGTTGCAAAGTACGAGGAGACGCACGATGAAGTGTAGCGATCACGATCTCATGGCGCTTCTTCGCGACGACTCGTTTGAAGATGGTTCCGTGCATTACGCCGTTACAAATCACGTGGGAGCTTGCCGGCATTGTCAATCGCGACTTCGCGAATTGGCTGCTGATGAAGATTCGTGGCATGACGCGGGTATCGCTTTGCAGGAAGAGCTTCGCGACAGCTCGATTGTGATCGCAATTGATGGCGAGCTGACGGACGACGTTCCACTCCAGGCGGATCAAGTGTCGCTCGATTTTCTGGATTCCCCATCGCACCCGGAACTGCTCGGGCGGATCGGCGATTACGACATCGAACGGGTCATCGGATCGGGTGGAATGGGCATCGTCTTCAAAGCGTACGATAGCGAACTCCATCGGCCCGTTGCGGTAAAAGTTTTGTCGCCTCATTTGGCCCACAGTGGAGGAGCCCGGCAGAGGTTTGCTCGCGAAGCCCAATCGGCCGCGGCGGTCGTGCACGAAAACGTCATTCCCATTCACAACGTCAACACCTCGGGCAAGTTGCCGTTCATCGTCATGCAGTGCGTGAACGGCCAGTCGCTGCAAGCTCGAGTCGACCAAAACGGGCCGTTAGCGATTGCGGAAATCCTGCGAATCGGAATCCAAATCGCCAAAGGATTAGCTGCCGCACACCAGCAAGGTTTGGTGCATCGCGACGTGAAGCCAGGAAACATTCTGTTGGGCGATGGCGTCGATCGAGTGCTCATTAGCGACTTCGGACTGGCTCGCGCTGCGGACGATGCGAGCGTAACGCGATCTGGATTCATTGCAGGAACGCCTCATTACATGTCTCCCGAGCAGGCGAACGGTGACTCGATCGACCATCGAAGTGATCTGTTTGGTCTTGGCGGCGTTCTCTATTTCATGTGTACGAGCCGGCCTCCGTTTCGAGCAGATGGAGCAATGGCGGTGCTCAAGAGGATTTGCTTCGATGACCACACACCGGTCGACGAAGTAAACGAACAAGTTCCCGCTCAGTTGGCCGACTTGATCGACGGTCTTTTGGCAAAAGACGCAAAGCGAAGACCGTCGTCGGCAACCGAAGTCGCAGAACGACTGACCGCTCTTCTACATGGAGCTCGGAGCAACCGACGATTCCGACGTCGACGACATTCGTCACTTGTTCGGAAAGTGCTGGCGATCTCAACCGTCTTCTCAGCAATTACACTTTTGCTGGCTGCTGCGTTCATGTATCCCGGCGACTCGACCACTCCACAAACTAGCCCCGAAACTCAGCGAGCTGATGCGATTCCGCTCTTCGATGGCGCACGGGCGAACGACAAGCCGGAACGAACGACCGGTCAGCCTATGCCAGTGTCGATCGAACACTTTTCGGTGGAGACTCTATTCGGTGTCGACTCATTTGATGGGCAGTTGCGGTCACTGGAAGCAGACGTGTCCGCGTTCGAAGAATCAATACTCAACGTCGAACAGGACAGCACTGAAACGAATTCGCTGGACGAATGGGATTCCGAGGTCCGACGCGCCGATTCGATGCTGGACGAAATAGAAAATCAATAGTTTACGAAAGAGCACAAATAATTTGGAAAGGTGATCATGGAAAAACGCATTGCATGCTTAATAGCAATTCTCGTTTTAGGTCTTGTGATAGCGGCGCCTAACGCGCTGCGCAGCCAAGATGACATATTCGGACCCCCCAGTGACAGTCCGATCGCGGACAACGATCTTGATGCAATATTCGAGGGCGCCACCGAAGCGGCCGTTCCACGTAACGAACCCGTGGATTTGATCTTTTCTGACGAGTCGGACTATCCGCAGTCTCCTCTTTCAATGCGACCTGTGGTTGGAGACGCGACGCCACACGCAATGACTGAACATCAACAAAAATGGAATTCGCTACGAGAAATGGTCCTGAAAGCGGCTGATGATGAAACACGCAAGATGCACGCGGACGCAATGAAGTCGTTTTTGGAACACGTGTTTGACGAAGATCTTGCGCGGCGCGAGAGTGAACTTGGCAAGCTTGAAACTCGCATTCAGAAACTACGCACTTCGGTCGAGCGTCGAAAATCGAATCGAGACCGCATTATCAAAGTGCGTCTGGACGCGTTGTTGCTCGACGCCGAAGGTTTGGGGCTTCCTGGGCTTGGAGCCTCGGCGTTTCAAAGTAAAACGCCTACGCCCAAGATTATTTCGTACACGGTCCTAGGCCAAAACCGTGACGGCAGTAACGCGGTCAGAATCCAATATGTTACGTACAAAGACGTGCAGCGTGCGCGATCAGTAGCACATACGGCATTCCAAACCAAACCAGGATCAGACCAACTCGTTCCAGTGACTCAGCAGCGACAAGAAGTCTACACTGTCAAAACACCAGTAAACGTCGACAAGGACGTGCTCGTTCCTGCAGGCGAAGACGTCATGACCTATCTGAAAAACGAAATTCAAAAACCCGAAACAGAGAAACGCAACCCGCGACAAACTAGAAACTCGCGACGCTCAAACCGCCGCGACGACGTCTTCTTCGAAGATGAAGGTGAACCTCTCGGACTTGAAGACGAGAATTCACGTTAGCGATCATTACCGTTCAAAAGCATCTTGGCTCTTTCGAGGTTCCTGATCGTATCAGCGTTCTTCGGATCTAACTTCAACGCTCGGTCATAGTATTTGATGGCCGAGCGATAGTCTGCTTGACGAGCGTACATGGTGCCGAGATTGTTTAGTGCGTCGGCCATGTTGGGATCGATCTGCACTGCCTTTTCGTAGCTGGCGATTGCCTGCGTAAGCTCGTTGCGAGCCGCGAATACGCTACCAAGATTCGTGTAAGCTTCTGCGAAATTCGAGTCGATCTCAATCGCTTTGCGAAATGCCGATCCGGCTTGATCGATTTGCCCGGTAGAAGCCAGCGACGTTCCCATATTATTGTGAGCTTCGGCGAATTCGGGATCCAATTCGATGGCTCGCCGAAACGATTGGATCGCCTCTGCATGGTTTCTGGTTTGCACGTGCAACAACCCGATCGTATTGTGAATGCTCCCGTCGTTTGGATCCAGCTGCACACAAAGCTGAGCATGTTTTCGCGCATGCTGAACGTTCTTTTTCCGCAAATAGAGTTTTGCCAAATGCCGATGGGGCAATGCCCACAGCGAATCAAGCTCGGCCAGATCACCAAAATGTTCGATGGCGTCGTCGAGGCGATTGTTCTGTTCCAGCCAATTGGCGAGTCGGTAGCCGGTTTGTTTCTGGCCCCAAAGCGTCACACTTTGAATTCGCGGTTCGTCGAGCGCCGAACCCGGAAAACAGCCAGAAGCCATCATCGCTTGCTGCGGGGATTCTAGTTCATGCTTGGCGTCCGCTATGATTTGCGTGGAAAGCGCGGGGCCTCGATAAATCACCGACAGGCGACCGTCGCGATCGATCAGAAACGACGCAGGAATCGGCAAAGGCTTCTTCAAGAAAAAGAACTGGTCGTGAAAGGACTGCAAACGCGACGCTTCTGCCTCATCGATCGACCCAGACTGCCAGTGCGAAGGATAGCTAACCACGCTCAACAGGTCCAGTCGCTCACTATTCGAATCGGTGGAAGCGGCGGCTTGATCAACCGACAACGCAAGGACTCGGATGTTTGCAGCTTTCATCGATTCGGCAGCTTGCGAAATCTCAGTTAGCTCCGATTTGCACGCTTCGCACCACGAAGCGAACAGGTTGACGAGAACTGGCGAGCCGTCCGAAAAGTCTTCTGTTTTACGCTGTCCCGTTGCATCTCGATAAGCAATCGTCGGCATCTTGAATCGATGCAACATGGAAACACGAGCAACATCGGTCGGCTTCAGCGTTTGTTGAGGCTCGCTCGGCATCGTCGCCAACGCTGCGGGAGAGTCGGTTTCATCGTCGATCAATTCCTGCTGCGATTGGTTGATGGTGTACCTGCGATTCGCAACTACATTTTCGAAGGTTTGCGTTTCGCGATTTGCATTCGGCCACGACACAGCGACACGATCGATTATCGACGCATCGCCAACGCCGAAATGCAAAACCTTGCTCGATTGTGACAAGAACCCGTCGCCGGCTCTCACTGTTTTCGAAATCGGTTTCTGGCCACTGCAATGAACAACCACGCGAGCGCCAATGGCGTCGCGATTCGTGTCGGTTCCGTTTCCGTTCAGTGACAGCTGCAGAAAGTTCCCCGATCGCTGCAAGTCATTTCGCATCAGCCGAATACGTGGTCCATTTCGGTTTGATGTCCAATAATCCGCGTCGCCATCTCGATCCCAATCGGTGACTGCAATGCAGCGGCCATCATCCGGGAAGTCGACACCAGAGACCGCCGACACTGTGGCGAAGTTGCCGTTTCCTGTATTGAGAAAAGCGCAATTTCGTTCGTGTCCGCTGAACGATCGCCCGTCCATCAGCATTTGAAATAGCTGATCTCGGTTCTGCGACCAATCGTTTTCCGGATCGGTGTCTCTCGCATCAGCAGTTCGCGACACAACTTGCCGCCAAAAGTAACTTCACAAGTCTCCAGTATCGTTTGCCGTGATGTATCCGTTCGCGACAAGCAAATCGTCCCAACCGTCGTTGTTGAAATCTATGAAGTTAGAACTCCAAGCCCAGCGACCCAACGTCACACTTGCCGATTCACTTACATCGTGAAAGACATGATCGGTTGAATTGGCCAGCAACGTACTGCCTCGCGCAAAACGTTGAATTCGGTTGCGCACGTTTTCGTTTGATGATTTGAATTCTGGTTGATGAGTAATTCGACTGCCAGCGGAAGAAAACATATTGGCAACATAAACGTCTGGATTGCCATCGCGGTTGTAGTCTCCCCAAGACACCGACATGCCGGACGCGCGGTCTTCGGCGTTGGCGATGGCAGCGACGTCCGTAAAATTGTCGCCGTCATTGCGATATAAATTGTTTGGCCCGAAATCGTTCGCGACGTACAGATCTTGATCTCCGTCGTTGTCGAAATCTTCCCAGCTCGCAGCAAAGCTGAACCGATCGTTGCTTACGTTCAAGCCGATTTGTTCGGTAACGTCCGTAAATTTCCAAACGCTTTGCTCGACATCATTTCGGAAGAGAGTGTTTCGGCCAGCGTCGCCGGCGTCGTGGTATACGCGGTTTGCCGCCGCTGCTGAAACGGCCTGCGTGTCTGCGGAAAAATAGTCGTTGGGATAACCAACGCACACATAGATATCGACGTCTCCGTCATTGTCAAAGTCAGCGGCCGCGAGCGACATCGTATCGTCGTCGGTTTCGAGCACGTCTCGAACGTTGAATTTCGTGCCAACGTTTTCCGCGACGACAAGGCCGCCCAGAACGGCCACGACAAGGTCTTGGTCGCCGTCATTGTCTAAATCGATCAGCAAAGCGCTGCGACTGCCATCGAGCCAGTCGACATTCCACTGCGCCGATTGATCAACTGCCGTGCCGTCCGCCTGTTGAATCAACAGCCGGTTCGGGAGTTGCGATTCCTGACAGATGAACAAGTCTTCGAGGCCATCCGAGTTCACGTCGCCCACCGCGAGTCCAGGATTTCCGAGCGGTGAAAAGTATCGCAGGTCGTGATTGCGCACGATCCAATGGTTCATGCCTCGACCAAACTGCTCAGTGATTCGAACGTTGTTTGATTGAAGTGTTGCTTGAGTGACGTCTGAAAATCCGTTTCCCACAAGCTCCGATTGCTCGAATGAGTCGACATGCAGAGATTGAATCTGCAGCTGTCCAGCATCGTTGCGGCCCCACGTTGCAGACCAAATCGCGTTTTGCTCGACCGAGCCGCCATCGTTTCTACCTGATATGGCGACGTATTGCTTTGACTCGATGGTCCCGCTGTCGTTCTGTGTAACCCGGACCACCTTTGACTTGAACCGTGGATGCGTAAACTGCTGCCAGAACCTTTGCAGCTCGCCCACCGCCGACTGAAATCCAGAATTTCCTTGAAACTGCTGGCGTAAGTTCTGACCAATTTTTGCTCGGCGCACTGTCAGCGGGGGACGATCGACAACTGTATTGAGCTTCGACGGGAGTAGCGATTCGCTTGTAAGATCGCTCGCGCACAAGCGTTTCGATAACGTTTCGAGTGACTTTCCATTGGTAATCGCGTCGCCAATGGCGTTCAGCTGCGCCGATAGTTTTTCGTGAATTTCTTCTGACTCCAATCCGTCTTCGGAGGGATCGTCGACCTTAGACCAATCGGTTTTGTTGTTAGAGAGCTGCGAAAGTTCCACTGGCCCGCTGGCTTTTGAAGTTGTAGAGCTGTCGGGCAACTTGCCTGTTGAGTTCTTACGGCAACCGGTCGAACCAAGTGGCGCGACGAGGGTGGCCAATGCAAGCAACGCCGATAGCTTCGTCTTCGAGTACATCGCTAAGTGCTATTGATCAATATTGTTGACAACGTCTATTTTCGACAAAACAAATTCTATCAATTGGTGTTCGACGATGATACGATTTTGGGCGTGCTTGAAAATCATTCCGCAAGTACCTTAGTTATCATGATCGGCTGCGGAACGAAGAGCAACAAATCGCGAGTAGACCCATCTCGTTGAATGGAAAAACGAGAGCGAGGTGTCAGTTCCTTATCTATCTAGCTGGAGAGTTTTGATGCGATGTACTTTGATTAAGTCGGTGCTGGTGGCAGCGGTAATGTATTCGCTATGTCACGCACAGCCCGCAGTGACAGACGGGCTGACTGTGTACTACAGCTTTGACGAACTTGTTGACGGAGAGTTTCTCGACGGGTCACCAAACCATTTGAACGGACTCATTACATTGGGATTCGAGGACGCTAACGAAGACGACTTGGACGACATTCGCCTGGACACGGACATTAAATACCGTGGTGCCGGATCCGCTTTCTTTGACACGAATGCTGACGTCAAGGAAGACTATATTGCTGTGTGCGATCCAGTGAATCAGCCTGAACACAATGACGGATGTGGCGAACCTCTGGACGATCGTCCTGCCTACGTACCTTCAAATGGATTTACGGTAGCTGCTTGGCTCAACGTTGAAGAAGTTGGCCAAGATCAAGCAGTGTGGCAAAGCCGAGCCGGTGGTGGTGGATTCATCCACACTCAGGTTCAAGGAAACGCGGGCGCACGAATCCAACTGCGTGGTGATGCGAACAGTGACAACATTGTCGCGTTTAACGAACTGCCAAATGGTGAACCTGTGCCATTCGAAGATTGGTTCCACTTCGCGGGAACTTACCAGAAGGGCGATGACCCCGATGTACCAGGCGAATGGGCATTCTACATTGATGGTGAAGAGGTTGCTGGCGGCGAAGCAAACGGTAGCGTTGCTGGCTTCGAAGATCTAGACACTTTGGGCGACTGGGCACAAGGTGGCTTTATCGGTCTGGTCCCAGACTTTGCTCGACAACTTGTCGGTCACATTGACGAGTTCTATCTGTTCAATCGCGGACTTTCGGCCGATGAGATTCTGCTTCTCAGAGATGGCGTTGTCGACCCAGGAGTCGCCGGTGACTTCAATGGCAATGGGGCCCGTGACGTTGAAGACCTGGACATGTTATCGGCAGGTGTTCGTGCCGCAGACGCAAATTTTGACTTGGATGGCGACGGCGATGCCGATGCTGATGACCGAGCATTCTGGATTAACGATTTGTCGAACACATTCGTTGGTGACGCCAATTTCGACGGCCAATTCAACAGTGGCGATTTTGTAGCTGTGTTCGGCGCTGCAAAATATGAAACTGGTGCCGACGCTGGTTGGGGCGAAGGCGATTGGAACGGCGATGGCAAGTTTGACAGTGGTGACTTTGTAGCAGCGTTCCAGGGTGACAGCTATGAAAAGGGCCCAAGAGAAGGTGGACTTATGGTTGTGCCAGAACCATCGTCACTTTCGTTGCTAGTGATTGCTGGTTTGGGATTGCTTGGATTCCGCCGCAAGTAACCTCGACGCGATAATTTGATATTTGTCAAAAAGGTCAGCTTAGCGGCTGGCCTTTTGTTTTGCGCTGAACACTGAACTTTAACATCAAGTAATCCGAGCGAGATCAGTTTGCATTTGGTCTCGGCATAATCGAACCATGTCGCTTGGGATCGGAGCTTCAAAACCGACCTCGCCGGTGTCGAACTGAAAACTGTAACGTCGGCAATGAAGCGCCTGTCGAGGTATCGGCAGCCGTGACGCGTGATAGTCGGTCCATCCGTTTTCCATGAACTCGATAAACAGCGTTTCGTCCGGACCGTAAATCTTGTCGCCGACGATTGGGTGGCCGATTGATTGAGCGTGCACTCGAATCTGGTGACGTCGCCCGGTTTGCATCGTAATCTCGCAAAATGTGTGTCCGTTGTTGACAAAGCCAGGCAAAAAGAGCGTCACGGCAGATTTAGAATTCGCGACATCCGAAGTAACTTCCATCTTTGAATGGATAATTGATGTGGTGCACTTGCCGATCGGTTTTTCCACTGTGACGGCAGATTCAAGTTCACCGTCCAGGACAGCTACGTAGGTCTTGTTGACCTGACGTCGCTCGACAGCCATTTGGTACTTGCGGGCGGACGCCGAATTCTTCGCGAGAACCACAACGCCGCTGGTTTCGCGATCGAGCAGAGCCACGATGTGAAGTGACTCGATCCCGGTATGAACTCGAGCAGCACCGATCAGACTCGACATCGGGCCTCGCTTCGACGGGTGACAAACCAACCAGCCCGGCTTGTTGATCACGAGCAAATCGTCATCCTCAAACAGAATCCACGTCTGCAATTCGCCCGGCTCCACGTCGGGAGGAATTTTTCCGTAAGGCGTAATCTCGCGCTGCACGCTATGGGCCTGAAAGCTGCGGTGTTTGATCGACATCTGTTGAAAGTAACTGATTCAATTTATATTGGCTCGTTTTCGCCCGGCAACCAGACGCATCGTTTTGATCGAGAAAGTAAATGCCCGACACACCGAAAACTCTTGGACTGGAACCTAGCTTTGGATTTGGAGATCGCATTGGCAACGCGACGCCTGGCCACGCTGAATCGATGAAACGCGCCGGTCAAGGAATCCGAGCGATCTATCCTCAGCAGTCGATCCGCGAAATGACGCGAACCAATCGCACTCCGCGGCAGGTCATGGACGATGCGTGCAACGGCGCGGCCGAAGCGGGCTGGACAGACATTTTTGGTGCCGACGCCGACCATTTGAAAACTGAGCAAGATGTCGACGTCACCGCCGAAGTCGGTTTTACATTTTTCACGATTGATCCGTCAGACGGCGTCGATTCGGAAGCGGACAACTACGACGCCCCAACGGTGGCAGACAAATTTGCACTCAACGCCGATCAAATAAGTTGGATCGACACCTATCGCGGCAAAACGATCAAGCTGGACACTGGCAGCTCGATTGAATTCGATGAAGTGACCTGTCAACGAGCGGCCGTGAAGTACGGAGAGGCTATCAATCGCGCTGTCGAATTGGCGAATTACATTCAATCGGTTCACACGAAACTCGATCGCGATTATGAAATCGAATTGAGTGTTGACGAAACAGAGCAACCAACGACACTCGCCGAACACTACATCATCGCGGACCAGTGTTTGCAAAGCGGTATGAAGCTTGTGAGCTTGGCAAATCAATTTGTTGGTGATTTTAAAAAAGGCGTCGACTT
>JAGQPC010000921.1 GCA_020426925.1 Planctomycetales bacterium
GTAGCGTGTGAATTCGGACACGACGTAGCGGCCAAGGGATTCATGCCGCAATCGAATGTATGCGACGCCTGTTTGACCAACGTGTGTATTGGCCGATGCGACATAGTCGAGTTCAATTTCTACCGAAATTCGAGGCTCTACCAGCTGCCATTCTGTTTTTGGGCCGAGCGATTTGTCACCGCGGTTGTGGATGTGACGCGGATCGTTGGCGATCACGGCGAGCGGGCCGCCATACGGTGCTGCAAACGCTGCGTGCGGCAATGACGCTTGCGTTCGAGGATTGACATTCGCGATGTACCCGGAGAACAATTCGCGATACGTGCCCCAGAGTCGAATGTCGACGGGGTAATTGTGAACTTCAGCCAGATGTTGGGCGTCGGCTTGCGAAACTAGAGCCACTGCTTTCTTTCGCTCAGAGCTGCCCACCGAAACGATCTCGCTTCCTCGCGTGACGTAACATCCCAGTCGCTCGTCGAGGTCGTCGTCCAAAATGCGGCCCAAAATCGGGCTGCGAACGGTCAATTGTTCGATTCGACTTTGAAGCTCGTCTCGTTTGTGTGCCAAGTCTTCCACCGTTTCTGCTTCTTGCTGAGCCGCCGCCGGATCGCCATTCGAAACGAAGGCTCGCAGACGCTGTTCCGATGCCTTCTGTTGCAACGTGATTTGGCAAAGTTCCATTTCAAGATCGATGTTCTGTAATTGGCAGATGACGTCTCCGGCGCGCACGGTGTCTCCAGGCGACACGAGAAATTCACGGATGAATCCGGCGTTGTGTGCTCGAACAGTGACCAGTGGGTTATGCTGAATAATCGTAGGCGCATTGATTGTCGCCGGCGCAGGGAGTATGGCTCCAAGCAGGCCAACTACGGCGAATGACAACAAGCTGACACGCATAAAACGCCAGTGATTAGGCTGTTCGAATTCGGTTCCTCGGCGCAGGAACACGGCCAATCTGTAGATTGGGACTCCTAACCAAAGCGTGAGTGAAATAGCCGCAAGTGCGAGCCCGATTCCTTCGACCAAACTGAACGCAGTCAAAGTCAGTGACATACAGATAAAAACGGTCCAGCACAGTGAGGCCCATCCGTAAGCCTTGACGAGCCAGCGGTGCTTTGGATTCCACGATCGTTCCTGCGAACTGAGACCAAAAAAGTATTTTCTACCGACGCTTCTAACGTAGGCGCGACCGTGCGTCCAGAGATTTGGTGCGTTGATCGAGTCGGCCGCAATGTGGTACCCGTCGAAGCGCATTAAAGGGTTGGCGTTAAACAAAATCGTTGTAAACGACGCAGCGAACATGACGTTGATTGCATTCTGCCGAACAAAGTCATCGTCGGCGTAACACCACACGAGTGCCGCAATCGCCGCCACAGTCAATTCTGCCAACATTCCAGCTGCCGAAGTCAACACTCGTGCAGAGCGTTCAGGAAATCGCCACGCACTCGTCACGTCGACATACGGCAACGGAACGAACATCAAAAATAGAATTCCCCATTCACGCACCGAGCCGCCGCAGCGTTTGCACGTGATCGCGTGAGCCGTTTCATGAATGATTCTTAACAGTAACCAGCACAGACAGAAACAAATCCAGTTTGTGGCGGACCAGATGAACGGCGTGCGTTGAAGTAGTTCGTCAAATCGAGGCGTTAGCACAATGATTGCGATCGCCCACAACGAAAAAGTGGCGATCGCGATCGGCCAGCTGACGGCCCAACCGAACATTGCGGTCGCTAGCTGTATCACTCGATCTGGATTCCCGAGCGGCACCCTGAGCATGATTGGATTCACCCAGCGTGCTCGCCTTGCGATCCGTCGTCGCGACTGAATGTCATTCCACCGAGACGAATCGTGTCTGGACTTTTCTGCCAGTCCGTTTTCGACCAGCCAGCGGCACAAGTTAGCCGCTTCATGTTCCGTAAACGCAGACGCTCCCAAATCGGCCGCAGTCAACGCGATCGCCTTTTGAACGGTCGTTTTCCCATCTAGCAGCGACAGGAAAATGTATTCGGCATGTCCAACGCGGAAGAATCGTCCGTTGGCCTCGTCTTCAATCACGTACCAGCGAGCTTGCTGATTTGTTGAACCGGTCGTATGAACGGTGAACGCGAGGTCCGGCCGAACTGTCGGCATGGCGAAACCGAACTCAAACGCAGCGTGATCCACTTTTGCGTCCATGCCTACCACCACGTCAAACGGGACATCGCGTACTGCCA
>JAGQPC010000922.1 GCA_020426925.1 Planctomycetales bacterium
GGGGCAGAACCTGCTTCCTTGCATCGCGTACTGTCGTCTTGGGGAGAAGCGTCGTCCGATGCCGGCGAGCCAGGCGGGGCGGGTGCGGCCGCCGAGGAAGGAGATGCTACGTGGCTGCATCGCAGGTACCTGTCATCGAATTGGAATCAACCGGGAGGCGATTTTGTCTCCCAATCGAGCGGAACGATAGATATCAACACAGTGGGTGACTATGCTTGGTCGACACAGCAAATGGTGACGGACATCGAATTCTGGCGAGACAATCCAAATCAGAATTTTGGATGGCTGATTCAAGGAAACGAAACGGAACGCAAGACAGCAAAGAGACTTGACTCGCGTGAAAACAGCGTCGCAGCTAACCGCCCAGTTCTGACGATCGAATACGAAGATCCAGTCGTTCTGCCGACGGCTTCGATTTCGAATGCATCGATCGCCGAAGGAAGTGGCTCCAGCGATTTGGTGTTCAGCATCAATCTCACCGAACCAGTGCCAGCGACGGCGACGGTCAGCGTTTCGACGGCGGATGGCTCGGCAATCGCAGTGGAAGATTATGTCGCTCAAAACACCACGCTAACCATCGAGCCTGGCGACGGAACGGCCTTGTCGTTTGCCGTACCGATCGTCGGTGACAACGTGGTCGAAGATGATGAAACCTTCACAGTACGACTAAGCTCGCCAAACGGAATTGTGCTAGGCACAGCAACCGCCACAGGCACCATTCTGAACGACGACGAAGAGGCTGCAGTTTCGAAGTGGCACAACCTGCAAATACCAGAAGACACGTCCGGCGATGGGCTGATCGTTCCCCGAGACGCGCTGCTCATCATCAACGTGCTGAATGGAGCCGGCATGCAAGTAAATGTTGAGGAACCGCTAGAGAACCAGGATACAGAATTGCCTGCACCTCCCTACATTGACGTCAATGGCGATGGATTCGTTTCACCCATCGACGCTCTACAAGTCATCAATTGGCTCAATAACAATGACGTCGTGGGGCAAGCGGCCCAACCGCGAACGGCATCTCCAGCATCACATCAACGCTCCATCGACCAAGCCGTCGCGGCGCTCGATCGATTTGACGAAGACGAGTTTGATAACGACGATGACGACAAACGACTGTGAAAGTAGCCGAGATTAGGCACTATTAAACATCAATGCATGCCGCGGCGCCGACGAAACCACACGTACACCAACAGTGCGATAGGCCCCGGCGCGATTGCCGGTTCAGGAACAACGTTGATGCTCGCGGATCCAAAGTTAATTTGGTCGGACGGCACTGGGACGTTCGCTCCGTGGACCAGCACGTCGTACATCGGTGACTCGCCGGACTCTTTTCCGACGAAGTTTAAGATTCCTGGCTCCAATGTCAGCAGCGGAACACTGAAGACGAGGAACTCGTCCGGGCCAGGTGGCGTTAAGCTCTCGTGCGACGAGACCGAACCAACATTGTCGATCAACCCTGGCGACGAGACATCTCCCGATTTTCCATTGGAGTAGTCCGGTGAATAAACAATGTCACCTGCGACCATCGCAAGATTCTCGTTGAACGCGATGTCCAAATAGGCCGCAAACACGCCTGCATCTTGCTCTAGTTCGTAACCATTAACGTGTTGCGTGTACGCACTTAAAACAAACTCTTCGCCGACTCCGATCGAATCGATCGAACTCCCAAACATGTCAGTCGTGTCCAACCGAAATTCAACGACTTGACTCGCAACATTGTTCGAAGCACACGCCACCGTGCCAACACAAAACAAAATAATAATTCGAGCTCTTTTGAACATTGGATTCTTCCTGGAACGGGTCGTAAATATCTAAAAGTTCCGATGCAAGCGGGCGGCACACAGTGCTGCAAGCGTTGCCACACGGGAATGTCCGTCAATCGATGACCGGAATCACAAAGGAATGCGTGCCGTCAGAAAACCGTTTTTGCGTCAGTAAGAACAGAACGACTCGATGTCTGCTACTCGCTATCAATCGACGGAAAACGTGAGCACAGAGTTTTCACTGGCATTCTTACGAGAAGTGGTAGTGAACGTAACAGCGACGGATCGGAGAGTTGTCGCCGTTATCAATAGAGATCGATTCTGTTCGATTATGTAACGCGTTTTTCTAAAACTTTTGCGAGTGGCTTTTAAATGTAAGCCCGCGTAGTTTTGCGATCCCGCGGGCATAGCGCATTCTCGCTGCCGCTTCTGAGCAATTCAGTCGTTGAGCAATTTCGCGGAATCGCAATCCATCTAGATGACGCATCTTGATACAGTCGCGTTGATCGGCCGGCAACATTTCAATTTCATCCATCAGACGAACCGATTGCTCGCGTTGATCGATGAATTCGGAATCAGCGTTCGTTCTTACATCGTCGAGCATCAATACGAAGTCTTTGTGTGCCGATACATAAACCTGCAGCGATACTTCACGACGAGCGTCACGCTGTGCGGTCAGCAAATGGCGCTCGGCCTGCTTGGCGACGCAGTTCTTCAGGATTCTGCGCAGCCAAGCGACGAACTCGCCGGCCGTTTGACCTCGAAATAGGCCGAACGATTTTATCGCGTTGGCGAACGTGTCCTGGACAACATCGGTGTGACTGACACGATGCCGAATGCGTTCATCCAATAGTTGCCCTGCGAGTCCGTGAAGATAGGTTGAGTATCTCGTGAGCAGCTGGCCAAGCGCTTCGTCCGAGCTTCTAGCCAACTGCAACAGCTCTGACATTTCTGCATCTGAGTTATTTTCATTGGGCATGTGAAATGCACAAGCTCCCTGGCATCAATGACACGCGCAAAAGAATGACCGCATTCCGTCGACGCTGCCCAAAACCCGCGCAACGCGTTTCAAGTTGCTATACCGAAACGCATCAAATGTGCACGTAGGACAGTAAGATCTAAGGAAACGCAAAACGCGTACCAACGTTGCGCGATACAGGACAGAAGATGGAGAGGGTTGAAGAAGTGAACACTCCTTACTTAACCCTCCTCGAGGGCCCCGAGGGAGGGTCGGAAACGAGCGCCAGCAAGTTTCCGGGGAGAGGCCTTGTGAATTACGATTGTGACGCCAACCGTCTCCGCCGCTGTGCGGCGACTCTCCCAAAGGGAGAGTAAGAGTAAGTAAGTAGCGCTACTTCCAAGCAAACGCCTGACCGGTCAACTGCTCGAACGCTTCGATGTATTTCTCGCGAGTCTTGACCACGACGTCGTCAGGCAGCGCAGGCGGTGGACTGTTCTTGTCCCAATCGGTAGCAGACAACCAGTCGCGGACGAATTGCTTGTCAAACGATGGCTGACCTTTACCCGGAGAATACTGATCCGCGGGCCAGAATCGAGAACTGTCAGGCGTCAGGACTTCATCGATTAGAATCAATTCGTCGCCGTTCCAGCCCCACTCAAATTTTGTGTCGGCGATTATGATTCCTTTCGTCGCCGCGTATTCGGCGCCTCGACGATATATATCCAAGCTCTTTTCTTTCAGCTGATCAGCCGTGTCTTGGCCAACGATCTCGACCATCCGCTCAAACGAAATGTTTTCGTCGTGCCCTTCGTCTGCCTTCGTGGACGGCGTAAAAATGGGCTCATCAAATTTGGACGATTCGACCAGCCCTTCGGGCAATTTGATTCCGCAAACGGAACCGTCTCGCTGGTACTCTTTCCAGCCCGAGCCCGACAAGTAACCGCGAACGATACATTCGATCGGAACTACTTTCGACTTGCTGATCAGCATCGTGCGCCCGTCCAGCTGCTCTCGATCGGTTCCGGCCGGTAGCGACATGTCGTTTAAGTCAGCGCTGATAAGATGATTCGCTTGATCGAAGAAACCGAACCAGAATTTACTGATTTGCGTGAGCACCCTGCCCTTGTCCGGAATTCCCGTCGGCAAAACAAAGTCAAACGCGCTGATGCGGTCCGTGCTGACCATGAGCATCTTGTCGCCCAAGTCGTACATATCGCGTACTTTGCCGCGTTTGAGAGGAAGGTCTTGTAATTCCGTTTCCAGCAATACCGACGACGTCATGGACGTTTGCTCCTTTTTCGCGAAGAATCTGCAAGAGGCCTTTAACGCTCAACATTCTGATCGCCATGTATAGCAAGTGTCGGTCGAGTCGGGTACCACCGTTGTGAAATTGCGGGGGACAAGCTTTCCCCAGCGATAAACGAGCCATGATCGGCCGATCAATAACTCTCCAGCCAACAAAAACAGGAGCAGCACCCGATTGGACACTACTCCTGGTTGTCGACTCTGAGCCAGCCGTTTCGTGTTAGCTCAGAAGATCTTCGAACGCTCGGTCGATCGCACCGACTTGAAGCTTTGCTCGGCCGTTTTGCCGATTGGCGAGCAACTCATCAAGTGCCCACCGGTCAACGAACTCCGCGCGAAGCTCTCGAGGTCGTTGCTTTTGGGGTTCGGCGTCAGGTTCAGCTTCTTGGCGAAGACCACCTCGGCCATCTACTATGTTTCCACCGATTCCAATCACCGGCTGGAAGACACGCAGCGGTACGGAGTAGGAGTCGGCAGCAGCGTAATTGACACCGTAGCCGATGTCATCCAGGGAACCGACAGTCATCCGGCTAAGCGGCATCGCAACACCCGCTCCTTCAACAAATCCGGTCATCAGTTCCGTGTCAAATGCAACCTCGTCCCAGTGAGCATCGGCCGTTCCGGCGCCACCGTCAGCTTCAACTGGGATCGATGTTGCAGGTGAGATAATTCCGAGCAGCCCTCGAG
>JAGQPC010000923.1 GCA_020426925.1 Planctomycetales bacterium
GTAGTGGATCTTGCTAAAGATCCCAAGGGGCGGATGACGAGGGGAAAGAAACGGTTTCAGGGAATAGATCAGGGCTCGCAAGTAACGGACTTTAGCAAGTTCCGCAACGGAGATGGAGAACAATTAACATCGACGTGTACTTCGTCGTTTCTGTCACTCTGAAACTTCAAACCGTTTCCGTTTTTCACTGATGAACACACTCATGAACTCGAATCGAAATCGACATCGACCACACAGCGTTCAACGATCAGTCGCTCGAACTCTGCAAGCCGAAAGTCTGGAATCGAGACATCTGCTGACCGCCGTAGCCGATCTAGACGGCGACGGAGACCTGGACGCGTACTTTCGCTCGGCATGGTTTGAGAACATTGATGGAGAAGGTAACTTTTTCGGACACACTTTTTCCGATCAACAGTTTGCGGTCACGATTGCCGCCGACATGGACAATGACGGAGACCTCGATCTCGTCACGTCCGAACCTCGATGGTACGAAAACACCGGCGGCCGCGGCTTGTTTTCTGTCGCTCACGATTTTCCAGACACGGCGCTCACTGGCTCCAACGTGAAAGCGATCGATCTAGGTCACGATGGAGATCTGGACATCGTTGTGTTCACGGGCGAAACCGTAAGCCTGTACAAAAACGTCGATGGCCGTGGCACCATGAATTTTGCCGAATCCGCATCATTCCTAGGACTGCAAGACGCGGACGACATTGACGGCGATGGCGATCTAGATTTTGTTGTATTGCGCGACGACCCAGAGGTGATCAACCGTGCGATATTGTTTCGAGGCGATGGCAACGGCGGATACGTCGAGGAAGAGGTCGCACATGGATACGTTTCTGAGATCCCCGATTTCGAGCGAGACACGTCGCTACAGCAAGTACAAATTCTGCCTATCGACGGTGACGATTTTCCAGACATCGTTGTAAGCTCCTTTAGCTATCCGCTCTCAAGTATCTCTTGGCGAAAAAATCATAATGGAAGAATCATTGATGGTGGATTCGTAGGTGGAACATCGTATGGTCGCATTTGGATGGCTGATGTTGATCAGGACGGCGATCTCGATTGCGTGGAGACGAGCTCGATGTCTGGATCTATCACGTGGCAAATTTCGGACGGCAACGGAAAGTTCACATCATCCGAAGACTCCTTTTTTGCGCTGCCATTGGACGGATTCGAGAATTCAATCATCGCCGACGTTAACAGTGATGGCGAGTGGGACTTGATTCCCGGCCAGTTTAATGATGGTGCTCCAAGCTGGCTTGACGGCGCAACACGAGCATATCACCTAAACGTCGTTCCAGCTCTTGGAGTTCTTGAACCCGGCGATGCAAACAAAGACTATTTCTTCGATGCATCGGATTTGGTCCAAGTTGCCAAGCACGGATTTCCGCTCGAAGATGCCATTTGGGAATCGGGGGATTGGAACGGTGATCTTGAAGGAACTCCAGATCAGCCAGCTCAGGGTGATGGACGATTTAACGCCGCTGATTTGGATGCAGCATTCGCTACGGGGCTGTATTTGACTGGCGCGTACGACGACCAAGCGACTGTTCCAGATACGGAAGTCGAGGCGATGCGTTTGGGCGTTGCTAATTCCGATCTGGTGTTGTCCTACTCGATGGCGACAGGCGAACTAAATATCGTGAACAACGGAACGCCGCTCACTGCGTTCCAGCTGGTCTCGACGTCCGGGTTGTTTGACGAAACAGAGGCCAGTGACTTTGACGGGCGATTTGATGTGCGGTCAAACAATTCGCTTTTCAAGCTTGATTTTGGCGGCTTTGCGAACGTCCAGCTGGGCGCCGTTTTACCGCAAAACCTCGATTGGGGAACTCTTCAACGAGACCTGAAAATTGACGGAGCCCGTCTGGGAGGCGGCGGTCTTGGACGCGTGCGTCTGACGTGCAGCGATTGCAGGCTCAACATCGACGTCTTCCAACAGGCGCTACGCAACGACGAGTGGGACTTGGAACTCGACTACACGCGTGACGGAATCTTTGATCAGGACGATCTGAGGTTTTTCGTGCATGAGATCATACGTTCGTCCGTTGGTGACTCCAATTTAGATGGAGTCTTCGACTCGGCCGATTTGGTCGCCGTGTTTTCGTCGGCCGAATATGAAGACAACATCGCAGGAAACTCGACGTGGGCCGAAGGCGACTGGAATGGAGACGGCGACTTTGACACCAGCGATCTCGTTTGGGCGTTCCAAGTCGGTGTCTACGCGGACCGATTACCGGAGCCGCTCGCCGAAACGGGAACGGTGGCGTTTACGGAACATAACATTCATATTGCTCCCAGCTCGGCGCCGCCCGAGGTGGTTGAGGGCGATTTCGATGGCGATGGCGATTTAGATCTGCTTGGCGTTTCGTTCGGGATCGATCAGGTCGTATGGTACGAGAACATTCGCGAAGGTCTGCTCAGTTCACCAAAAACGATCGCTAACATTGTCGGAGGCATTGACTCGTCCGTTGTGACCGATCTCGATCAGGATGGTGATGTCGACATTGTAGTTGCGTTAGGCGGTTTTAATGCATCGTCGATTGTCTGGTATGAGAACTTGGATGGCAAAGCTACGTTTTCGGAAGCACACGTGATTTCTGATGATCGCGGTGGGATTACTATGGACGTCGCCGACTTGGACAACGACGGCGATTTGGACATCGTCGCAGGACATTTCCCGCGAACCGTCAATGTGTACATCAACGCGGGTCAAGAGACATTTCAACACTCGGCAACGATCGACGACGATCGAGAAGCGGCGAAAGTCTTGTTACGAGACCTCAACGCCGACGGATACGTTGACGTTCTCATTCAGCGATACGACAAAACATACTGGCTCCGCAACGATCGCAACGGTGGCTTCACAGAAGCGGAAACACTTAACCGCAATTTTTCTAGGATAGACATCGGCGACATCGACGCAGATGGCGATCTGGATTTGATTGGAAGCGAGCTGCAAACAGGTCAAATCGTTGTGCATCGCAATGACGGTCAAGGCACATTTGACGCTGGTTCGGTTGTCGCTCAGCACGAACGTGCGCTCACGACGCTGTTGGTCGATTTCGACAACGATGACGATCTTGACGTGGTGGTGACCGGTTTTACGGTGACCAGCTTTTTCGAGAATCAGAATGGCGCAGGGGATTTTAAGCCTTTCGGTACTCCTCTAGACTATCCCGCCCAGCTTAGGACGACCGCGTTTGATGTGGACAACGACGGAGACCAGGATCTCTATTTGGGAGCCATCGTCAAAAATGATGGGACTGGCGGCTTCTCTGTTTTCGATGACTTCGCGTTTCCGTACGCAGGTAGAGTGAACGCCGTATTTGCCGGCGACATCGACGGCGATTCCGACGTGGACGTTGTCGCTGGCAGCGTCGATTCGAATTTCTTGTTGCACCAAAATCTGTACGGCGAAGCCATGTTTGCATGGCCGGTCCCCATTAACGATGACCTGCCTAACTCGAGGTCATTTGGCATGGCAGACATTGACGGTGACGGTGATCTAGACCTCGTGTCGTCATCCAGAAACAATAATACACTTGTTTGGCACGAGAATGAAAATGGCGAAGGGCTGTTCGGCTCGCCGCGAATTATTGGCGACGATGCCGAATCGATAACGTGGGTCAAGGCCGGCGATCTCGACGGTGACGGAGATATCGACATCGCAGCAACAATCGGCAACAAGCTCGTCTGGTACGAAAACAACAACGGGCTGGGACGTTACGGAACCATCCGGGTCGTTGATGATCATGGAACTGAATTTGGTGAAGTTGCAGACCTTGACGGCGATGGCGACATGGACATCATCGCTGGCAGCGTCTGGTACGAGAATCAAGGAGGCGGTAACTTTGATCCTCCCAGCCAGATTGATCAGTCGAGCGTGGAGTCAATCATCGCTCTAGATGTCAACGGCGACCAGGCACTAGACTTGGTCTACGGCGGAAGCGTGCTTCGTCTGAAACTGAACGACGGCAATGGAAACTTCGCGGATCCAATTGCGATTGGCCAACTCAACGGAAAGTTGTCGTCACTGTTTGCGGCAGATATGGACAACGACGGCGATCTGGATTTGCTGACATCAGAACTGTCCGGCAACACGATCGCGTGGCACGAAAACATCGACGGGCTCAATTTCGAAATACACGTGATCTCTGACCATGCGGTAACGGCAGAGTCTGTGTTTGCGGCCGATCTCGACGGCGATGGCGACATGGACGTGCTGTCTGGCTCTCGTGATGACAAGCGTGTTGCTTGGTACGAAAACAGTTTGATCGACGGCGATTGAGAACATCGTTGGCGTCTGTGACAACGAGGACACAATGGAGTACGTCCAGTTAACAAACGTTCAAGTGGCACTTGTTGCCGCGCTGATCGCGATTAACGGAGCGATCTCGGTCGCGTTAAAACTGCAACTGGAAAAGACGCTGTTGATCGCGAGTCTGCGGACGATCGTGCAGTTGTCGATTGTTGGCATGTGTTTGCAGTGGGTGTTTACCGCCGCTCAGTGGTACGTCGTATTGCTGCTCATGAGCGTGATGACGATGACCGCTGGGTACACCGCCGTGCAGCAAACGAAGCGAAGGCACGTCGGCGTTTGGGTCGATACCTTGATTAGTGTGTGGGCGAGTTCTTGGTTGGTTACCGGGTTAGTGCTGATCATTGTCTTGGAGCGCGCGACCGAATGGTATCGTCCCCAATACGTGATTCCGCTGTTGGGGATGGTCTTGGGCAACACGCTGAACGGCATTTCGCTCGGCCTGAACTCGCTGGGTGAAACCGTGATTAGCCGGCGCGATCACATTGAAGGGTTGTTAGCACTGGGAGCGACTCGTTGGGAAGCGGCACGAGACTCGGTTCAGCAGGCTGTCCGCACCGGCATGATCCCGATCGTCAATTCGATGATGATCGTGGGAATCGTTAGCTTGCCCGGGATGATGACGGGGCAACTGCTCGCAGGAGCCGATCCGACTGATGCCGTGAAGTATCAAATCGTCGTCATGTTTCTGATCGCATCGGCCACCGCGCTCGGCACAATTCTGGTCGTGCTGCTCGCCTATCGACGGCTGTTTAACGCTCAGCACCAGTTTCGGTATGACCTACTGAAGAGTGACAAGTAGCTCTTTCGGTCTGTGCAATCGATTCAGCCCGCAAGATCGGATTGCGACTTTCGTGTATGCTAACTTTGCAAATTGAAACGAGCGTGCTGCAATGGGCTGGTGCGGTCTAGTTGTCTGTGTCAGCTTAATCTTCGCGTAGCTCGTAGTGGATCTTGCTAAAGATCCCATCCGCCAGGAAGTTTAGCAACTTCCACTACGAGGTACTCGAAAACCAAGATGTGATGGACTGCTACTAGCAAACGTTGTGAGAAGAAATAAGGTCGTCGGCATCGCACGCTGACGAAATGAACCATCGGAGAATTCGGATGTCTGGAGCATTGGGAATCGTTTTGGCTGCTGGAAAAGGGACTCGTATGGAGTCTGATTTGCCGAAGGTGCTCGTTCCGGCGTGCGACCGACCGTTGGTCGACTATGTCCTCGATGCGAGCACCGAGGCAGGCGTAGATCAGCTGGTTGTTGTCGTTGGCTACAAAGCCGATGATGTCAAAGACGCCTTGTGCGGGCGCGACAATATCAGTTTTGTCGAGCAAACCGAGCAGCTAGGAACTGGCCATGCCGTACAAGTCTGTATGGACCATCTGACCTCGTATGACGGGCCGGTTTTAGTAGTCACGGGAGATTCCCCGATGACTCAAACCGAATCGATCAAGGCGCTTCTGGATCTTTATTATGAACAGCATCCGGCGTGTATTTTGGGGACGCTGAAAAAAGACGATCCGACCGGTCTGGGACGAATAGTCCGCGATGCCGACGGAAACTTTTCTGGAATTGTCGAACACAAGGACGCGACGCCGGAACAGCTGGAAATCAACGAAGTCAACATGAGTACTTACGTTTTTGATTGCCAGCATCTGGTTCGAGCGCTTGGCAAATTGAAAAACGACAATAATCAGGGCGAGTACTATCTGACCGATTGCCCCGGAATCCTCAAATCGGAGGGGCTCGATGTACAAGCGTTGCCTGTGTTAAAACCTTGCGAAGCCCTGAGCGTAAACAATCTTGCTGACTTATCTGCCGTGGAAGCTGAAATGAAGCGGCTTAATTTGGTAAAGTAGTCGTCCTTTCAACAGTGACGATGTTATCGTCGCCAGGCGGCTTGGCGTGTTCGCGTCAGGTGCACGGACCTCCTTTTGGGCGACATGCGGATAAATGCGAGAATTAAAGATCATTAGTGGTCGGGCAAACCCGGCGCTCTCGAAAAAGATCTGTGACTTTCTGAACATCAGACTTGGACGAGTCTCGCTGGAGGATTTTCCTGACGGCGAAATCGGTTGCAAGATCGACGAGGACATTCGCGGCCGCGACGTGTTTATCATCCAGCCAACTTGCCCGCCGGTCAACAAGAACCTGATGGAACTGATGATCATGATCGACAGTTGCATGCGGGCCAGCGCCGCACGCATCACTGCCGTTCTGCCGTACTATGGATATGCTCGCCAAGATCGTAAGGACGAAGGTCGAGTTCCGATCACGGCAAAGCTGGTCGCCAATCTAATCACGCGAGCCGGCGCGAATCGTGCACTGACGATGGACATGCACGCGGCACAAATCCAAGGATTCTTTGACGTCCCTGTCGATCATCTTTATGCCGCGCCAGCACTGAATAAATACTTCGCGGACATGAATATTCCGTCCGATGAACTCGCGATCGTCAGTCCGGACGAAGGAAGCATCAAGCGTGCTCTTGGGCACGCAAAACGACTGGGCGGCAACATCGCAGTCGTCGACAAACGCAGAACGAGCGCCACCGTGACCAGACAGGCGAACATCATCGAGGGTCCAATCGATGGCCGGATTGCGTTGATGTTTGATGACATGATCAGTACCGCTGGGTCGATCTGTGGCGCGGCTGAAATGGTCAAACGAGCGGGTGCTCGTGAAATCTACGTTGCCGCCACGCACGGAGTATTGTCAGGTCCAGCACCAAAGCGGCTCATGGATGCCCCGATCAAAGAAGTTGTCCTCACCGACACGATACCCCTGGACGATGATCGGCACATCGACAAGATTCGAACAATTAGCGTTGCCCCCATCTTGGGCGAGGCAATCAAGCGAATTCATCAAGATGAATCCATCAGTGCGATCTTCTTGTCTGATTCGTAAAAAAACTCGATTCCAGGCGAGTATTCGTGGTCATCGGACGCGAAGCGTTCTTTACATCGGTTTTTTCTGCCAACCGATTTTGCGTTTACACATGGTGGCCTTGGTGGGCTAAAATGATGATCCCGCCGAACGGCCTACCGCCGTTTGCATCCCGCCATGTGAAATAACTCGCCGAATAGTTCTATGCTCAATCGATTCGCTTTATCGTTGTTGGCAACACTTCTCGTGTCGAACGCTTTCGCTCAATTGCCAAACCCGGTTTTGACCGACGTCTTTCCTCGCGGCGCACAAATCGGTACTTCAGTCGACGTGACAATTTCGGGACGCGATGTTGATGAACCGACGAAGCTGATATTTACGCATCCAGGAATTCAAGGCCAAGTCAAACGGACGGCGGCCACGGAATTTGAAGTTGCAAAAAACTCCTCCAATCAGTTTTCCGTCCAGGTCGCAGAAAACGTACCGCCCGGGATTTACGAAGCTCGGTCCGTTGGTCGTTTTGGAGTTTCGACTCCGCTGCCATTTGTCATTCATCGACAGGCTCAGGCGGTTGAAGCAGGAGACAACCATGCTCCGGAAAAAGCGACTCCCGTGTTGTTGCCGAGCGTTGTTTTTGGACGGGCTGACGGCAATCAAACCGACTATTACAAGATCAGTGTTGAAAACGAGTCCACGATTTCGATTCGCTGCCTTGGCTCTGAATTAATTTCCAGAATCGAACCGGTTGTGTCCATTCTGCAATTGAATGGGCGTCCATTGAAACGATCGCGAACGGTCAGAGACACAACGCTTACACATACGTTCGCCAAGGGCGGAGAATACCTTGTCGCGATTCACGATGGCGTTTACGGCGGTGGCGGAGATTATCCATACGCGTTGCAAATCACCAATCAGTCAGTCATCGACATGGTCCTACCGGTCGCTGGAGTTCCAGGCGAGATCACCGAATTTACGTTTTACGGCAGGAACCTCGTCGGCGGTCAAGACAGTCCGTATGAGATCGACAAACATCGGTTGTCGATGTTTACTCGCAAGATTTATGTTCCGACCGCACAAGAATTACTGCAGTCGTACACCAGCGTCGGCGGACTGCGTAGCTTGTCGTATCGGCATGGACTGGATGACGACGTTGCTTCTGGCGTGGAAGCTTCGATCGGTTTAGCGGCGGCCCCAGTGATGGTAGAAGCC
>JAGQPC010000924.1 GCA_020426925.1 Planctomycetales bacterium
TCGAAAGTTGCCAGGTCACAACGGCTTTACAGTTGATGCTGTTTTCAGTCCCGATGGTCAGATGATCGCGACGGGCGGCGCGGATGGCGTCGTTCGAATTTGGGACTTAACCATTCCGACTCAGCCGCGCGAAACGGTTTTGTCGGGCCCATTCATCGCTGATATTTCATTCCATCCCGATGGAAGCCTGCTCGCATTGGCGAATGGAAAAAATACTGCAAAAGGTGGACGCAACGATTTCACCTTACGATTGTGGGACGTAAACAGTCAGCAAATTACAAAAGCCATGACCGGGCATACGGACTGGTTGACGTCGGTTGAATTTCATCCCGACGGTAGGTCGCTCGCTTCGGGAAGCTTGGACAAAACCGTGAGGCTTTGGAACTCCGATACGGGCGAACTGCAAACGACGTTTGTCGGACACGACGATGCCGTTACGTCCGTTGCGTTCGCGAGTGACGAAGTCGTATCGGCCAGTCGCGACGGTACCGTTCGAGTATGGTCTGCGAGTGATGGGAAGCAACGGCTATGTTTCTCGCATCAAGGCCAACCTGTAGTGGCATTGGCGGCACGCGCCGATGGACTGATCGTCTCTGCCACCGAAAGTGGAACACTCTGGTTTTGGGAAAGCACACATGGCACATCACGCGGGCAAATCAAGACAAATTGCAAAGGACTCGCATGTCTTGAGTTCAGCCCCGATGGAAAGACGCTGGCGATGGGGTCTGAGCATCCAGAAATTCATGTTTGGAATATCGACTCGACACTAATGCGGATAAACGAAAGTAGTGTCATCGATTCACAGTTCCATCAACACCTGATCGGGCACACCGGCCCCGTCACTGGTATGTCGTTCAGTAGCGACGGAAAACGGCTTGTTTCGACAAGCGATGATCGGTTCGTGAAATGCTGGGATGTCGCCATGGGGCAAGAGATATTCGGTTTCGCAGGTGGAGTTAACCTCGATACAAAGGTTGCATTTTGTCCCGATGGAATTGGGCTATTTCATACTGGCTACAGCACGATTACTCGTTGGCAAGCCACATCAACCGCAATGTCCAGGGAACAACCGGAAGAGGTAACTAAGCGAAATGTCGCTTGGCACACTAAGGGATGGCAACGCGCGGTCGATGGGCGCAATTGGCACGCAGCGATTTTTCATAGGAGTCATCTGTCTGCTTTGGAACCTGACGAGCCTCGTCACTTGGCCTTTCGTGGAGTTGCTTATGCGGAGCTGGGCCGTTGGGATGAAGCGGCTGCCGACTGGGAAGTGTGTATTGAGCGATCTGATTCACCTGGCGACGTTGCCGAAATGTACTTCCGCCTAGCACTAATGAACGCATTGCGACGGGACATGATTGGCTACCGCCAAAGCTGCCAAGAAATGTGGGAAAGCTTTCGCGATTCGCAGGACCACCATGTAGCGAACATCTTGGCCTGGACTTGTTGTCTTGTTTCAGATTCTGGGATTTCGTCTGCTGAATGTGTCACCCTGGCAAGACACTGTGTAGAAGTCGGGAAGTTTCGCGGCAGCCGGAATACTTGCGGTGGATGCCTTTATCGCGACCATCAAGTCGACGAAGCGATAAAAATGTTGCATGCGAGTATGGAGGAACAAGGAAACGGTGGCTGGCCACAGGATTGGGCCTTCCTAGCAATTTGCCACTTAGAAAAAGGGGAGCGTGAAGCTGCAATCGAATACCTAACCCGCGCAACCGCTTGGCTGCAGAATCAAGGTCGCCGAGCGGAAGGTTCAGAGCAAGTTGATTCATCGTAGAACTGGGCCTCCCGAGCTGAATTGGAGCTGCTCATCCGAGAAGCGCAAATCAAACTGCAAATGGAAGGAACCGATTAGACAGACTATTCAAGCTGTTATCATCGACAACAGGCTGGTCCTCGCGCAGACCATGTGTTGTGCAGAGCTCATGTCCGATCGACCTAGGAATTACGATCTCAGCTCAATCTTGTGAAACTAACTTGCGTAACGAGCGATACTCCGGCCTTGACCTGATGCACTTGGAAATCTGCACCGAACACATCAGGCGATATATAAACAGCTGGGGTAACCTGCAGCGGTGTTGAAATCGTGCTGTCACTGCTACGGCCAGCAAAACGTTTCTAAACCGCCGAAGCTTGATGTCCAACGAATGGCAATTCGAAGAGTCGCCAAAGGCGGTCGCGATTAGCGGTTTGACATCGCTTCGACGAGTGGTTGCATTGAGGTGTCCAGCCAATACCAAGTAATGGCGATTGGAATCGCAGCCGTCAGCAGGAGAAACACCGTCGATGTAACCACTTTGGACGTGAGCGAAAACCTGTCGCTCATCCATAGGGCAGGCAATCCCATCGGTCCAACGGTCAGCAAAATCAATCCGACGATCCAGCGGTTATTCAGGGCTTTTTTCAACGAAGGATTCAACGAAATCGAGATCTGATTGCTGGGCCCGTTTCGTGATTCAGCCAATGCCGGTGTGATTGCCGTAGTAACCAAAGTTCCTTCGTTTGGAGAACCACATCCTCCACAAAAATTGTCAGATCGCCCAAACGCTTGACCACACTTTCGGCAGAAATGATTCGCAGCAGAAGGCGAAGGTTGCGCTGGAACCAGTTGGCTCATTGTTTTAATCCGGGACAGATGGTCTGCGAATTCAAATTCTTGGATACAGAGTGGTAGTGCTCACGCCGAACAGCCTGACAAACTCTACGTCGAAAAAATTGCCCTTGACCGTTAGGTGGCTCGTGTCTGAGACGATTAATCGCGATCTATCGTGATTCATCCACCAAAACGCAATTCCGCCGTAGGCTGCGGGGATCGCCGCATGTACTGTTTTCGTTGCCACACCACTGCGATTTCAATCGAATCACTGGTGCCGTACCCGACTGCTGTTTGAGATAGAACCAAACTGTACAAGTCCAACCGTCCAACGGAGTCTTGCATTTTAGCTTCGACGCACAAGAGTGAAACTCTGGGTGCTTCGTTCGGTGTGAAGCCGACGCAGTGGCATCGGCCTGAAGTTTCAGCGCCGAACTGCCAAACGGTAGACAGCTCTGATTAGTTTTGCAAATCTTAATGGTCGCGACAAAGTGTTGAGTTCGTGATTCCACAACGAACGCAGATGAGCAACGAGCACTTTAGGGCATCACCGTCACGTACGGTGATGACGGAACGATAGAGCGATTATCGATCCAATGATGAACATGACGACGCTGCTGTGCGGCTCCGGCACGACGCGAATAGAACTGATGGTCGCCGTCGCACTGGGCAATGCGAACAATAGATCGCAAACGGGGCAATCTTGATTCCAGTTCCATGATCCCGCTTCGGATTGGAAGTCGAGCATGAGATCGAAACTGGTCGTACGACTGGCGAAGCGGAAGAAGTCGAGGTCTAGGCGATCCTCCGTGAGCACAATTCCATTTGTAGTTCCTCTGTCAGAGTTCATGGGGCCGTCGACAATGTGCTGAACAGTCTGGACGGCATCTGTGGCACTGAAGTCAAATGCCCAGAGCCCGACGGCCTGGTCTACAACCAATGTTGCCTGGTACTCGACAGGATATCCTCCCACTGGAAGGCCGAATGCTGCGGCCGAGAGTTTCTGGCTG
>JAGQPC010000925.1 GCA_020426925.1 Planctomycetales bacterium
CACTCTATTTTCAAAGCCGCCAGCGCGAGTGGGCTCTCCGTCGCGAGCAAGCGCAGCATCGATTGAACATTGCATACGAATTGATTTCGCGAGAAGTCCAACGTGTGCGTTCTGACTCAACGTACTTAGCCAGCCGAGATGAACTGAGACGATTTGTCTCGGGCGATGAGTCTGTGCGCAATAAACTCGAAAACGATTTCATGCTGTTTGTGCAACAGAAAGAGCTATACGATCAGCTTCGTGTGCTGAACCTAGACGGTCGGGAAATACTTCGAGTCAACTTCCCAGACGGCAAAGCGGCAGCCGTTAGCGCAGATAAACTGCAAGACAAATCGGGGCGGTACTACTTTCAAGAGGCACGGACTCTGCTCCCGAGTGAAATATTTGTCTCGGAGTTTGACCTCAACGAAGAGCACGGAACGATCGAACGACCATTCAAACCGGTCATCCGTTTTCTGACTCCCGTGACTGATGAAGATCAACAAGTACGGGCGTTTGTTGCGCTCAATTTCTTAGGGAAAGACCTGCTGAGTGACTTAGACGACACTTCATTGGGTGGCTACTTACTGCTTCTTCGACCGGATGGACACTACATTCGCGGAGCCGACCAAGACGATGCGTGGGGCTGGTTGCTCGGGCACGATCGCACGTTCGCCGCTCAGTTTGCCAAAGAGTGGCATGCTTTGGACCACACATCGGAATGCCGACTGAGTGCTGCGGGAGCGTTCGCATCCACGCTGATTCCTCTGGGGCGAGTTGGCGGTAACGGACATCGCAGGTGGCAACCCGTTAGTAAGGAAAGCTTGGTCAGCAATACTGATGACACGCAGGATTCAATTACCGCGGTTTCGTACTTGCCGCGCGAATCGGTGTTCGCCGCGTCGAACGAGCTATTGCATCGACTTCTGATATTTGGCTGTGGCGTAATCGGGTTGGCAGTTGTTTTTACCCGAGCTTGGGCCAAGGCGACGTGGTCGCGGCAGCTTCAATCGCATCGTATCGCGACATCGGAAGAACGCTTGCGCGAGCTTTCGTCGCGACTGTTGCGCATTCAAGAGGAAGAACGTCGTGCTATTTCTCGCGAGATTCACGACGAATTCGGACAACAGGCGACGGCGATCAATCTTGACCTAAAACTTGCACAGCGCAACATTGGATCTGACAAAGCTGCTCCACATTTGCAGCGCGCGATTGATGAAAACGAGACGTTGCTGCGCACTCTTCATGAGTTCGCCAAACGCGTCCGGCCAGCAATATTGGATGACCTGGGGTTGAAGAAAGCAATTGAAAGTCAACTTTCCGATTTCGAACAGCGTACAATGGTCCAGGTTCATTCGAGCATTGTACTACCCGACACTGGAATCCCTGACGAGATCGCGGACAACGCATTTCGGCTAATTCAAGAGTCGCTGAACAACGTGGCCAAACACGCGGGCGCGACGAAGGTCGATGTTGAACTGTCTGTTTCGAACCGCAGCCAGCGCGAACTGAGAATCGCAGTTCGTGATGATGGACGAGGTCACGGCGAACCGACAGGACAAAAAAGGCTGGGGCTTGTAGGAATGCGCGAGCGAGTTGATCTGCTGGGCGGAACCATGACAATTCAGTCGGAGCAGGATCAAGGATCGGCGGTTGAGATCAGCATTCCGATAGAATGCGACGAACTAGGAGACGTGTCGTGACGCTAAATCGCATTTCAGTTGTGCTGGCGGACGATCACACGATGGTGCGCGAATCGCTTGCGCGAGTCTTGGAAGACAGCGGTAGTGTCGTTGTTATCGGGCAAGCAAATGATGGCAGAGAATTGTTGGACGTTGTCGAACGCGAGAAACCGAACTGCGTCGTGCTCGATTACTCGATGCCGAATCTCGATGGCCCACGCGCGATCGAGAAGCTGCTCACACGCCACAGGAATCTCAAACTGCTTGTGTTGACTGTGCACGAGAACGTCCAGTACGCCGTGCGAGCGTTAGAAGCTGGGGCGCATGGCTATATGATCAAGTCGGCGGCAGTCGACGAACTCGTGTCGGCAATTCAAGCCGTTTTTCGCGGCGAGACGTACATTTCGCCGAAGGTTTCTCAGGACGTCTGGGCGCTGCTGCGACGTCCAAAACGAAACCGCGAAGGACTGGAAGCTTTGTCAGGACGCGAGTTTGACGCGCTGCGGATTCTGGCGCAAGGTGCAAGCCTTCAGCAATGCGCAGACGAAATGAAAGTAAGCGTCAGCACGGTATCGACTTACCGCGCGCGAATTCTCGAAAAGCTTAACCTCGATAACACGGCGGAGCTCATTCGGTTCGCACTTGAGCGCGGCATAAACGGCTAGACTGTGCTCTACGGTTTTGCCAACGTTGGGCGGACCGACGCGGGCGTGATCGTGAGCTTGCGGAATTCGATCGGACCATGATCGCCTTGCAGCAGAATAGGTCCGGGCTCGTCTTCGTTACTGTCAAGCGCTCCACCAGTGATGCCAGGAATTGCTTGGCGATCGACGACGCGTTCTCCATTGAGTTCAATGGTTATCGTTCGGCCTACCAGCGTGATGTCGTAGGTTTGCCAATAACCCGCGGGCTTCGATGCGTTTAGCGACGGAGTCAAAAAGCCGTAGATTCCACCGATCTTGTGACATTCGGCTTCGCCTCCATAGTTGTCTTCGATCTGGGCTTCGTAGCGACCACGGAGATAGATACCACCGTTACTTCCGTTCGGATAACGAAATTCCGCGTGCAATTTGAAGTCGTCGAATTGCTGTTCGGTGACAAGATTTTGGCCAGGCTTTTGGTTGTACAGAAAGCCGTCTCGCACGACCCATCCATTTGGAACGCCATCCAGCTGAGTCGTCCAGCCACTCAGATCTTTGCCATTGAATAGCTCAATCGGCTCCCGCCACTGAGGTTTGCCTATTCGTGTGAGCGCTGGTGCTCGGCTTCCGGCAAGTTTCACAACGCCTCCCTTTTCGTCGGTCGTTTCGCCGTTCAGCTTGCCGTCTGTCAACTCCAACGTGAATTGCATATCGGTCGTGCGTTGTTCCCACTGGGGCGGAATGCTGAACGAGAAGTTGCTTCCGTTTTCTGTGATTTTCGAAACTGGACGAGCGCTACCAAATTGCCCGACAAATGAACCGACGAGCGCTGCGTGGCCCGATTTGCGGACTTCCAGCCACGACGGAAACGACTTGCCATCCGCATCCGTACAAACGAAATCCCAACGCCCAAGAATCTCGTCGGACTGCGCTGCCGACGCGAACGACCATGTTAATAGGAATAGTACAACAACCAATTGGAAGTAACGGTGGTTCATGGAAGCGTCTCTGACTCTGGATGGCTAGTTCGATCAAAAGCAAGTCGCGACATTGTAGCGAATTTCGTGAGCGATTTTTGAGTGCCCGTAAAAAATGCCCGGTTGTTCACACGGAATGAACGGGCCGGGCATTTACCAAGAAGGGAGTCCTGGATGCTGAATATACCTTTGTCAGACGGGCACGGTGAAGAAGCAGTATTCACGCGGCTCGCGAATAGACGGTAGGTTTTGTAACCTGAGTTGAAATTCCGTTAGACCGGCGATAAAAGTCGACAAGTCCTCTGCCGATTCCGGCGATGCTGCCCATGCCCATGACGATGGCAGAACCGCCGGACAACTGATCGATTCGCTTTGTGATTTGCATGATCGAGCCCGCCGAACAACCTTCAAATCGCGTGATCTTTTCAGCCGAGATTCCAAGCTCGATCGCCCGGTCTGCGAACGCTTGCGTAGCTGTTCCGGTCACGACGTAGTGATCAGCCGGCGTCCAGCTAACACACGATTCGGCAAGCTGTCGTGATTTTCGTGCGAAGTTGTTGCAACAATTGATGATCGCAATTCTCCGATTGACAATTCGGTTACGCAGTAGGACTGTCTCCCAGATGTTTCCAGTCAATTCACAATCATCCGTCGCGAATCCGTTAACAAATGCGATGCGTGTCTGATTGCCTTTGACGTGATAGATCGTCACGACGCCCGCACACGGTGCAGCTGCCCACATTCCTTGCAGAGCGATTTTTCGTTGAACTCCCAAGGCCTGACAAACGTCCAGTGCCAACGCAACGTTTTCCGGTCGCTCAACGTAAGAAAATCGGTCAAGCTCGTCCCATGTAATGTTAGCTACGTTGTCGTCGTTCGCGGTGAGTGTATTGACTTGCTGGCTGTTCAGTGTTGGTTCGCACTTCGCGCCCTCGGACGCGATCGCTCGATGCGTCGGTCGCAGCAAAGCGGTCTCCCACTTGGCTCGCATTGGCGAGGCGCTGGATACGCTTTCGTAGATCAGTACTTGTGTATTCGCTGAAACAGCTGCTCGGACAACACGCGCCACCGTCAAGCACTCGTGACGCGAGCGACCAAGCGAGTATTCGAATCCGTCCGGGAAAATCATTTTTCCGACCGCTCCACTCGTTTTCGCACACGTCCGAATTCCACAGTTGCGGAGACCGGCCGCGATGAGCCGAGTTACTCGGGACTTTCCACTGGTCCCGCAAACGTGAACGCGGACTGGAATTGATCGAACGTTCCGTCCGTGCAGCACAAATTCTGGGAAACGTAGTCTGGCAAGTGCAACTCGCCCAGCAACAAGAGCATTCTCATCCATGATCCTATTCAGCTCCGTCCATTTCGGTCGATTCTTTTCGTTCCGCGCTGTCGGTTTCACACTGAGCATGTAAAAGTGACAGACACGGGCGGTAGAATCTACAATCAATTCGTTTCGCTTTATTGCACTTCCATTCGCAATGCTGCTGTTTTTTGTCCTGTCCAGTCAACTTTGTCGAATGGGTCGACAAACCTGGCCAGCACAAGCAGCGTTTGCCAGCGCGTTTGACATTTGAAGCAAAACACGTGCCGAACTTGCTGAGCAGGCAGACTCGTACGTTCAGCAATCCGGGAAAATTGCGAAAAAGATGCTCTGCAACCGATTCCTGAGCGTCTGAACGGGGTTAGTTTATGTCTGGCGACGTTTCAATTGCTTGGCTACGCGATGCCTGTTGAACGCAAAGCAACTACACTAATCTGGCACCCTTTGTAACTGCTCGGGCGTGTATTCCAGCTACGTCACCCTGTCGGGTGCAGCGTGGTCAGCCTTGTACAAATCACGCAAGTCATTGTTTGTGCGGCAGTTGCGACTCCTTAAAATCTTCACTTCGATTTTTTGTCCAATTACTACGAAAGCGAGACATGGACATTTCACTTAGACAGCTTCGTGCTCTTTCGGTCGTGACGTTGGCGATTGCAGCAGGTTGCAGCATCGGCAGCGTCGACCAAGCAAGCCAGTTGAGTCAGTCTTCGACGTACACAGTTGAAGAAGGTGAGCTGCTCGTAACGGTTACGGAGGACGGAAACGTCGAAAGCGCAAATAACATTGACATTAAATGTAAAGTCGCTGGCGGGAGCTCGATTCTGTGGATTGTCGAGGACGGCAAAGAAGTGAAGGCGGGTGACAAGCTCGTCGAATTGGATGCGGCATCGTTAGAAGATGAAATCGCGGCTCAGCAGATCGCGTACAACAAAGCAAAGACGGCCGTCATCCAAGCGGAAAAAAATCACGAAGTCGCAAAGATTTCAGTTCGGGAGTACCTCGAAGGCACGTATGTGCAAGAACTGGAGGTCGCCGAAACGCAGATCACAATCGCGGAAGAGAACCTTCGCAGCGCGAAGAACTCATTGAACTATTCAGAGCGAATGTTTCAACGCGGCTATATCAGTGAACTTGAACTTGAAAGTCAACAATTCGCCGTGAAGCGAGCGCAGTTGGAACTGAATTCTGCCAACACAGCGAAGAAGGTTTTGGAAGAATTCACCAAACCGAAAATGTTGGAAGAGCTGCAAAGTGCAGTCGACACGGCGGCGGCCACGATGGAATCGGAACAGGCCGCGTTCACCGTCGAAGAAAACAAGCTAAACCGACTCAAGACGCAGATCGATAACTGCACAATCCTGGCGCCACAAGACGGCATGGTTGTTTATGCGAACGAGCGTGGAGGACGGTTCGGACAACAAGGGAATTCTACTATTGAAGAAGGTGCCACCGTTCGGGATCTTCAGACAATCCTGCGACTTCCGGATCTGGCCCAAATGCAAGTGAAAGTCAATGTTCACGAAACGAAGGTTGAAGAGATACAATTGGACATGAGAGCTCGCGTGAACGTTCAGGGACGCGAACTTGTGGGATATGTCACATCGATCGCGAACCAACCGGAATCCACCAGCTTTTTTCAGGGCAACGTCAAAGAGTACGCTACCAAGGTCAAGGTCGAAGGTGAGCCTGAGGGGCTGAAACCGGGAATGACGGCCGAAGTTGAGATCTTGGTTGCTCATTTGAAGGGCGTGAAAACCGTTCCCGTATCTTGCATCGTAGAGAAACGAAACCAGTTTTATTGCTGGGTTGTCAACGGTGGCGAACCAGAAAAGCGACTCGTTGAACTTGGCTTGACGAACGATCAAGTCGTCGAAGTTAAGTCTGGACTGGAGGTCGGTGAACAAGTCCTACGTAACCCGCGAGCCGTTGTCGAAGAAGCTCGAAGTGGCGATGGCAGCTCCGAACAAATGGAAGACGAAGCCGACGTAACCGAGAAGTTTGGGAAGGAACGCCCAACACGTCCAGTGGAAGATGGCCCGTCACGAGGACCCGGTAGCAATCCTCGCGGCGAAGACGGTCCAAGTCGGTCTGGCCCGCCAGGCGGTGGTCGTTCGTTTAATCCGGAACAATTTGACAAGGACGGCGATGGAAAGGTGAGCAAGGCCGAAGCTCCAGAACGGATGCAATCGTTCTTCGACCGCATCGATTCCGATGGCGATGGTTTTCTGGATTCAAGCGAACTTAAATCGATGTCTCGGCCTCGCGGAGGACCAGGAGGTGGTGGACCCGGGGGACGACCGAACTGAGTCATTCAGTTTGCTCGCTGACAATGCATCGAGCTACCAGACACGCTGCCCGCATCGCAATACTTAGAAGTTACCACCCGTGATTAAATCTTTCTTAAGATCGTTTCGACTTGGAGTGTACAGCTTGCTGTTGCACAAGTTGCGTTCTGGCCTGGCAATCCTTGGCATCCTAATCGGGATCACTGCGGTCATTTGGCTCGTGGCCATGGGTGAAGGCGTGAGCCAGCAAGCCCAAGAACAGATCAAAGATCTTGGTGCGACCAACATTATCGTTCGCAGCGTCAAACCGGCGCAACAAGGATCGTCGTCCAGCAATAGTGGCTTCTTCTTGGAATACGGGTTGCTTCGAGACGACCTTAAGCGAATTCTCACCAACGTTCCCCACGTTGAACAGGCGGTCGCGAT
>JAGQPC010000926.1 GCA_020426925.1 Planctomycetales bacterium
TCCGCGATGCGAGGCGGGTCTTGTAGCGGTTTTCCCTTCGTTGTGATTCTCCAAATCCGGCCCGAATGGCGATCTCGTCGTTCATCACGCAACGAATACTGAGCGTGTCCTTTCACTGGGTTGTACCAATCGCAAACGTACAACGCTCCTCGCGGGCCGAACCGAATGTCGACTGGAATGAAACTCAGGTTGGACGAGAAAATCACGTCGCCCAGATACTCTTCTTCAAAACCGAATTCGTGTTCGAGCCACTTGTGAATTTCGACTCGGTTGGTCGGCTTGTACCGAACCTTGATGAAGCAACCTTGCAGCTCATCGGGAAACATTGCGAAATCGACAAACTCTTGGCCGCACGTGCCCGAGTACGCTTGCAAGCCATCGGCTCGCGGATGCTGAACCGGATACGGAGGATCGGTCGCGTGGAATGCGGCAGCAAATATTGGATGGCTCGCGACGTGCTGTCCCCAATCATCGAACGTAACGCCCCATGGGTTTGTGCTGTGGTACGTGCCAAAACTCGTTAGACGTTGGTCGCGAGGCTGAAATCGAAACCAACCGCTGTTCTGTTGACGAACAGGACCGTAAACCGTTTCGACCTGCGTGTGGTGAAAAATCCCTTCGCGAAAAATCAGGTCTCCGTCCGGAGTCCACGTCATGTCGTGCAGCGAATGATGCGAATCTTCCGTTCCGAATCCTGTTAAAAGCCGGCGGCGAAAGTCGGCCTTGCCGTCGCCATCCGTGTCTTTGATGAATGTGAGATGCGGCATCTCGGACACATACAGACCGCCATCACCGAACTCGAATGAAAGCGGAATGTGCAAATTATCCGCAAACACCGTCGACTTGTCCGCTCGTCCGTCACGATCTGTATCTTCCAGAATGACGATCTTGTCGTCTGGTTCATTGCCCGGATAGACATGCGGATAAGTCGTAGAGCAACTTACCCACAAACGCCCCCGGCTGTCCCACCTCATTTGGATCGGGGCACCGATTTCTGGAAACTGCTCTTCACCTGCGAAGAGGTTCACTTCGAATCTTGGATCGATTTTGAATTCGCTCAACTCGTCCTTAGCAGTGATCCAACGGTTGGCTCCTCGAGATTGTTTTGTCTTCGGAAGCGGCGGAACGTTCGAGTCGTCGACGCGGGCCGAAACTTCTTTGCCCTGTGCCAGATCCCAAATCCGCCTGTCGCGGTTGCTCGCCATAATGTCGAAGTTACGCATCGCTGGCAGAAAATCGAGATACCCGTACGCCTGCCTACGACCACCCGTGTAGTAAAACGTATTCGCGGGGCGATAGCGGCGAAAGAACTGACGGTTCTTGTCAATAACCTCCATACGGATTTCATCGCTGGCTTCGCTCGGCGACACCGCGAACGCTCGGCCGACGATGACATTCGCGATTAGACGATAGCCATCTTCATTCAGATGGCAGCCGTTGATTGTGAGATCCGTTTTCGGATTCCCCATGGCATCCAGCGTCGTGGAATACAGATCAACCGCGGCAACATTGGACTGCTCCGCAACGTCCATGATCTTTGCCGCGTAATTTTCGATGCGATGGTTGTTGAGGTCGGCAGCTGGAAGTCTCGCGATGTTTTCGTTTGCCGTAGGAGTAAGTAAAACAACTTTCGCGCCAGCCACGCTGTTGTAGGCACTCGACTGCAGATCGCGGACAAACTTTGCCAAATCGATTCCAAACTGGTCCAACCCGTCATCGCCAGCGAACGATTCGCTGAATCCGAATGCGGCAAAGACCAGATCCGCTTTGATGTGAGTTAGATGCTGATGAATGTCAGCAAAGTTTTCCGGGCGAGGCTGCAACGACGGCGTATCTGCAGGCCACGCGAGATTGCGGATGACAAGTTCGCGTTCGGGAAATGCCTGATGAATCAGCGTCTCGATATATCCAAAGTGTTGAGCTCGTTCCAGCAATGTATTCCCGACAAACGCAATTCGCATTGTTTTCTGCGGGTCGATCGGCAGCGTCGTCTTCATCGGATCTACAGTGACCGGCCGAGGCGCGCTGGCTTGATAGATCCCAAACTCGTCATATTCGCCTTCCGCAACGATCGAAGAAACATCTGTGTTCGACAGTTTCTCATGATCATGAGTTTGACCGTTCACCAGTCGCAAGGACAGCGAGAGCGTGAGAAACACGAAAGCGTAGCCAACGA
>JAGQPC010000927.1 GCA_020426925.1 Planctomycetales bacterium
AAGAAACCAACCTAGTCCTTTGGCGAAAGATCGATGAGTACCACTTCGATCGCGAATTCTTGCCGTGGGCAATGACAATATCGAAGTATCAAATCCTTGCCCGCATCAGAGACCAGAATCGAGAACGCTGCTTGCTTGATTCCGGTTTGGTTGAACAACTGGCAGACGAAGTCGAATCGCAGGCAAACCAATTTGAATCCGCGCAACAAGCACTGCGATTGTGCATGAAATCCTTGACAGAAGACGTGCAGCAATTGCTACATCGCAGGTATTCAGGATCGGAATCGATTCAGGCTCTTGCTGACTCAGTCCAAAGAAGCACAAGTGCAGTCAAAGTATCACTCATGCGTGCGCGTCGTCGGCTTGCCGAGTGTATTACTCGCCGTCTCGCAATGGAGGAGCGAGTATGAGCGAATCCAAGTTTGATGAGTTTGATTCGCTTCTGTTTGATTGGGAAGATGGAAGTATTGACGACGTCGGTCTTGAAAGAATCAGAGCACTGCTCCGGACCGATAAAGAGATACGACAGCATTTTGTGCGAGCATCGCAACTGTCAGCCGTCTTGCGTTTGGTTATAGATAGCCAAGATGTCCAGCCGGAGCCGACGGCGGTAATCGCGGGCTCTGATGAGCTACACTCGCTTACAAATGCGCGCGACGCGCGCGCGCTCGGCTCACGCCAGACAGACCAAAGTCCCACTGCGGCGAATCGAAATACGTGGCAATCGCTTCTCGCGTTCGCTGCCGGAATCGCGATTTGTTTTATGACGATGCGGTGGGCTTATTTGGAATCTGCGTCGACGGATAGTGAAAAGAAAACGGCCAGCGTGGGAAATCGCAATCGCGTGGAAGAAGCCACATCGAGCGGTATCGCCATTGTTTCTCGATTGATCGATGTCGAATGGTCAGCAATACAACACGAAATCGGTGACGCGTTGACACCGGGCTCGTTCGCCATCCAGTCTGGATTTGCGCAGATCGAGTTCTTTTGCGGGGCAACAGTTGTACTCGAGGGCCCAGGCGAACTGATTCTGGACTCAGTCGAATCCGCGCGACTTATCGACGGACGAGTCCGCGCTCAGGTTCCTCCTGCCGCTCGTGGTTTTTCCATTCAAGCGGGAGAACTAAGGGTTGTCGATTTAGGGACAGAGTTTGGAGTAGCTGTTTCGTCATCCGGACCGAACGTGCAGGTCTTTGATGGCGAAGTTGAACTACATCAGCCTGACGCAAGAATGGAGATCCTGAAAACAGGTGAGGCCCGTGCGTCCAACATCGACGGTTACTTGGCTGCTGCGAAGGCGTCGTCAGAATCGTTTACGGGAATTGCTGGGCTGGAAACACGATTTAGAGAACAGAAGTCCAAGCGATTTCAGGAATGGAAGTCGTTTAGCCAATCATTGCGAAACGATCACCGGCTGTTGGTTTATTACACGTTTTCCGACGAAAGCACTCGTGATCGCAAGCTGGCGAATTCGGCTGCGTCGACGGTCTCTCAGAATCCACGTGAACTCGACGGCGCAATCGTAGGAGCAGTTGGAACTAGCGGTCGTTGGCCAGAAAAAAGTGGCTTGAGTTTCAAACAGCCTAGTGATCGAGTTCGTGTGCACATTCCTGGCGAATTCGGATCACTTACGTTTGCATGTTGGGTAAAAATCGATAGCCTCGATCGTTGGTACAATTCTTTGTTTCTGACAGATAACTACCAACAAGGTGAGCCACATTGGCAGATTCTTGACACTGGACAATTGTTTTTCTCGGTGCGCGTCAGCAAAGCAGATGGTGGTCCCGAACATCGCGAAGTGCTCTCAAGACCATTTTGGAATCCAACGCTCAGCGGAAAATGGTTACATTTGGCGACTACGTACGATGTTGACCGACAGCGGGTAACGCACTATCTCAACGGTCAAGAACTAGGTAGCGAAGACATTCCCGATTCGCAATTGGTGAAAATAACTCGAATTGGAACAGCATCAATCGGAAACTGGTCGGCACCGACCAAACCGGACCAGCGATTTGCGATTCGTAATTTGAACGGCAGTATTGACGAGCTTGCGATATTTGCTGCTGCTCTTTCAACGGAAGATATTCAAAGGATATATAAGAATGGTCGCCCCTAATTTTCACCACTCATATTGGGCCGTGTTTGCCATGTTCATCGTGGCAACTGGGTTCTCGCCGACCGCTGGCGATGAGAACAATCGTTCCCCCGAACAAGACAAGAATGCCAAACGTGATTTTACGTTGGACGTACTGCCGCTTCTGACATCAAAATGCTTCGGTTGCCACGGTGAAGATCCTGACGACGTTAAGGGAGAGTACGACCTTCGATCGCTTGACGGAATGTTGCGAGGAGGCGAATCCGGCGAACCGTCAATCGTTGTCGGAAATCCCGAGGAAAGCACTCTTGTTCAGGCCATCAAATGGGATGGGCTGGAAATGCCACCCAAAGAAAACGACCGGCTTGATGACGCTCAGATCGCGTCTATCGAAGCATGGGTTCGGGCGGGTGCTCCGTGGCCAACCTCCGCTGAACAAAAAGCGTTTCGTGACGCTGCTGCAAAACTCGTGCTGACTGATGACGGAGTGATCGTTTCCACGAGTGGAGGCCAGAGCGCCGACTGGACGAATCGCCGGTATAAGCCGGAAGACATTTGGGCATTTCAACCGTTGGTGAAAGTTCAGCAACAATTCGACGTGACGGAAGACGGTCGAGCTGGGGCAGTTCACCCGATCGACTTCTTTGTTCAACGAAAGCTCAAGGATGCTGGATTTACTCCGGCCGAGTCAGCTAGTCCTGAAGTCTTGCTACGCCGCGCAATGTACGATTTGGCCGGCCTGCCGCCGACGCCCGAACAAACAGCGGAGTTTTTGAACGCCTGGCAAAAAGATTCTGACGCGGCTTGGGACAATCTCATCAGCGCGCTGTTGGAAAGCCCTCATTACGGTGAGCGGTCTGCGCAGCATTGGCTCGATGTTGTGCGGTACGCCGACACGGGCGGATACTCGAATGACTATGAACGCTCGAATGCCTGGCGATATCGCGACTATGTAATCCGATCGTTCAATCAAGACAAACCTTACGATCAGTTTGTTATCGAACAGTTGGCAGGTGATGAGCTCGCAGACGAATCTGTTCGAGAGCGACTGGGTGATGACGCTGTACATGCGACTCGGCTGTCAGGCGACTATACGGAACAAGAAAGTGAATGGATTGTCGCGACCGGTTTTCTCCGGATGGGGCCGTGGGATAACGCCATGGTTAAAGCTCCCGAAGCGAGGCAAATCTTTCTGGACGATGTTGTCAATTCGTTCGGGCAGACGTTTC
>JAGQPC010000928.1 GCA_020426925.1 Planctomycetales bacterium
ACTACAACTGGCACTGGTTCTGGAACACCGGAAACGGTGACATGAACAACCAAGGCACGCACCAGTTGGATGTTGCCCGATGGGCACTCGATCCCGATCAGACCCACCCGGTTCGAGTCATGGGAATGGGTGGCCGATTCCAATGGGGCGATCAAGGTGAAACTCCAAACACGATGTTCGCAGTTGCTGAATATCCGAATGGCCAAATGGTCTTCTTCAACGTCCGCAATGTGAACCACAAAGGTTACAAACATGAGGTGATCAACGAGTACTATCTGGAAGACGGCAGCAAGATTGTCGGCGAAGGCAGATACAAGATCATTCGACCGGGAAGCGACAAGGCCGAGCCTCTGGAGCTTCCACCGGGTAAAGTTACGCCTGGCGGAAACTGGGCCGCCTTCATCGCCGCAGTTCGAGCGAATGATCCCAGCATGGCGAACGGAAACGTCGAAGACGCACACTACGGCTGCGTGATGGGTCACCTGATGAACAACTCGTACCGCCTCGGTAAAGAGGTTCCTTTCAACGAGAAAGCAGGATCGTTCGGTGAAGATACCGACACGTTCGAACACTTCTCGCGACTTCACAGCATCATGCGAGACGGCGTTGGTATCCCAGAAAACGGTGCCAAGTACACCGTCGGTCCGTGGCTTACATTCGACCCCAAAACCGAACGCCACACTGGTGACTACGCGGCGGAAGCCAATGCACTTCTCAAAGATCCAAATAACAAAGGATTTGAAATCCAGACGGCCACCGTTTAACCAACGAATTCGTCTGATTGAGTCGCTTAACAGGAAGCCCGTCGATCAATTTCGGCGGGCCTTCGTTTGCGCAATGTTTCGCATCGAGGCCGCGCGCAATTTGTGTCACGGCGTCTCACCAAAACGGCTGTCATGGCTCGGAACTTCTGTAGCCCGTCGTCGATCTACCTTAGACGGATGTACCAACGACTTAGTCGCTGGAATACAATGGAACTCGGATCCAGATTCCAGGTCGAGGTAAACACGGTGCTTATTCAAAAGCTTAGCAATCAAACAATCCTGCCTTGTGTCGTTGTGCTTGTGTCCGTTTGTGCTCTAACCACAAACACGTTCAGCAGCGAAATCGACGCCAAGCAACGCGAATTCTTCGAAAGCCGGATTCGCCCCGTGCTCGTCGAACATTGCTACGAATGTCATTCGGCCGATGCAGAAAAGCTGAAGGGCGAACTGCTTCTGGACAGCAAGCCGGGCTGGGAAAAAGGTGGTGAGTCGGGGCCGGCAATCGTTCCTGGTGATCCGGACGAAAGCTCCATCATGGGAGCAATCCGGTACGAAACGTTCGAAATGCCGCCGAAAGCCAAGTTGCCGGAAAATGTCATCAACGATTTTCACACTTGGATCAAAATGGGCGCACCCGATCCACGAACTGAAGCAACTGCTGCCAAGCCAGCCGAATCCTCCAGCGCGGACGACAGAGAAAACTTTTGGTCGCTGCAACCGGTTCAGGAAATCTCGGTTCCAAAGGTACAAGCCGAGGCTTGGCCGCGTTCCGACGTCGACCGATTTATCCTTGCTGGACTCGAATCAAAAGCCTGGAAACCGGCCGAACCGGCAAATCGACATTCTTGGTTGAGACGAGTCACATTTGACCTGACCGGTTTGCCGCCAACGCCGGAAGAAGTCCATGACTTCCTGAACGATTCGTCCGAAGATGCGTTCGAACACGTCGTTGATCGCTTGCTGCAGTCGCCTCACTTTGGCGAACAATGGGCAAGGCACTGGATGGACTTGGTTCGCTACGCAGAAACGAAAGCGTTTGAAGCCGATTATCCAATGCCCGGCGTCTATCACTATCGCGACTATCTCATCCGAGCGTTCAACGACAACGTGTCTTACAAACAGCTTCTGCGTGAGGCGATCGCGGGAGACCTAATCGAACCAAGATTAAATGAGAACACCGGCGTCAACGAATCAGTAATGGGCCCTGGCTACTTGTACCTGACCGATGGCCAGCACGGGCCACCCGATCTCCATGACGACGAAGCTCGCATCTTCGACGACATGATCGATGTGATCGGCAAAGCGTTTCTCGGCATGACGGTCGCGTGCACTCGGTGCCACGATCACAAGTTCGATGCACTTTCGATGAAGGATTACTATTCGTTGTACGGGATCATCGCGAGCTCCCGGATTGATTACGCGGACATTAATCCTCCAGCTGCACAACTCGAGGCAAGAACAAAGCTGCGTACTGAGAAACACAAAGTTCATCGAGCACTATCGGACCTGCTACGCGAAGACATGCGTAACGTCGCTGGCGATCTCACCGCGGTCGCGAATGGCGCAGCCGAATCCGAACAACAAAAGCGATGGGCTGCGTCGATCGAAAAGCCAGCGAACTCAACGCTACAAGCGTTCGCTGACCTATTGGGAGCGAAAACCGAACAAGAGATCCACGCAACATGGGAGAAGCTGCGAAAAACCGATGCAGAACGCGGAGATCTCGGCGGGCTCACTCGAGACTCGTTCGGCGATTGGCGTTCTTCCGGAATCACGTTCGAAGACACGCCGCGTCCTGCGGGCGACTTCGTGATCACCGCCGATGGTGACAATGTTGTGTCATCATTTATCGGCGGCAGGCCCGCTGGAGGACATCTAGCTGCCCGGTTCGCAGGATCCATTCGGTCTCCTCGATTCACAATCGAAGGCGATTCGGTGAGCGTTCGCGTGAAGGGCAAAAATGTCCGAGTGAGTCTGTACGTACGCCATTACGAACTAATCGGTCGTGGCCCGACGACGGGCGGAACTACCAAAGTCATCAATTCGGATGATTGGCAAACAGTTCGATTCGGCACAAATCTGTGGGTAGGCGAAAACGCCTACATTGAAGTGCAACACAACGGTGGCCAACTGAATTTCGATTGGGATTTCGGCGGCCACGTCGATGGCTCTTACGCGGTGCTCGACATCGCGGTCAACAACAAGCAGCTGCCGGATTTGCCTAGCGAGGCAAGACCACTTGGCATTTCAAACGAAGCCCCGTCGACCAAAGAGCACGTAATCCAGCACATCGCGAAGCAGATTCAAGCCGCAGTGGATGCTTGGAATCCAGACAACGTCGAAACGATAACGCTCGCGCAAAGCGATTTAATCCAAGCGTTGCATGAAGCGAAAGTTCTGCATCTCAGTACAAATCGCAGCGAATCGCTCAGAAGCATCGTGGACCGCTATCGCACATTACAAAAAGATCTGCCAGCGCCGACGTACGTACGGAGCCTCGCTGATGGTGCGGGAATTGATGAACCCATTTATATTCGCGGTTCTCATAAGAATCTCAGTCCGGATCCGACTCCGCGTCATTTTCTTAGCTGCATTGACGCCGCGCCGTACTCGAGCGATGGCAGTGGGCGCAAGCAATGGGCCGAAGCACTCGCATCCGACGACAACCCACTGACGGCACGAGTCGCAGTGAACCGGATTTGGCATCATCTGTTTGGCCGTGGGATCGTTCCCAGCGTTGACGACTTCGGCTACATGGGCGTTCGTCCGTCAAATCCAGATTTGCTCGATTTTCTAACGAAGCAGTTCGTCGACTCGGGATGGAATACGAAAGCTCTGATCAGAGAACTCGTGCTGTCCAGCACCTATCGCATGTCGAGTAACGCGTCACCAGAATCGCTCGCGACAGATCCAGACAACACGTTGCTGCAACACATGCCAGTTCGGCGGCTCCAAGCCGAGTCGATTCGCGACACTTTGTTGGCAGTGAGCGGTGCGCTGGATCGGCAGCTCTATGGACCGAGCCAAAAAGGAGATGGCGGGAATCGTCGATCAGTCTACATTCAACTTCGCCGCCGGTTCATGCCCGACTTCCTGATGACCTTCGACATGCCGAACGCGGCAGAAACATTCGGTCGGCGCAATGTAACGTCAGGCCCGACTCAGTCGCTGGCTTTCATGAATGGAGATTTTGCCTGGAAGGCCGCTAACGAGTGGGCAAAGCGTCTTGCTGCTGCAGAACTCGATTTTTCCCAAAAGGTTGACCTCATACACCATCAAGCGTTTGGACGGCCTGCGAGCGACACAGAGCAAGCTTGGGCGCGAGAGCTCTTGGGCGATTTCGGCGTAACCGAATCAACGATGACAGAGGAACATTGGAAAGAGTTCTGTCATACGATGCTCAACCGCAAAGAATTGATTTACGTATTCTGAAAGTCGAGTTGCTGTCCATGAATCCAATTCAACCACCATCACCGGTGCTCGACCGCCGCCAGCTGCTTCGTCACGCGTCCATGGGTTTCGGCAGTGTTGCGCTGTGCGGAATGCTGCACGAGCAATCGAGTGCTTCCACGCATTTCCCGGCCAAGGCAAAGAGCGTCATCTTTTTGTTCATGGACGGCGGCGTATCGCAGGTCGATTCGTTCGATCCCA
>JAGQPC010000929.1 GCA_020426925.1 Planctomycetales bacterium
TTCTGCTCGACGTCATGATGCCGAAGCGGAGCGGCTTTGAGGTTTGCGAACAGTTAAAGTCCAGCGACGAAACTAGCAGCATCATGATCTTGATGGTAACGGCGCTAAACGAACTTGGCGACATGGAACGAGCCGTCAAAGCGGGTACCGACGACTTTATCTCGAAGCCTGTGAATCAAGTAGAACTGCTGCGCCGCATCGAAATCATGCTTTCTCTAAAAGACATCCGCGACGAAAACGAACGTCTTCGGCAATACATCCAAAAAATGGAAGAAGCCGGCGAGTAAAAGCCTCCCCGGAATTAGAACACTGGGAATTTCGCAACAATTACTGGACAACCCAACAGCGGCAAGCTCGTAGGGCTGTCGCACGAGCTGCCGAGGCTGGAAAGCCCCGGAACGCCAGCGTTACACTGACGGGATAATTCCCTTCAACCGTCGGACCTCTTTTTCAATGCCTTTTAGTACTTCGAGGTCGCTGGGAAAAGGTGACTCGAATGCGGGGCGAAGCGGAATTGGAACGTCGTCCATTCGATAAACTGTGCCGGGGACGTTGATTCCGTAGGTTGCGACATTAAACGCGACGGCCGCATGACGAGTCGTTGGAGTTTCCTTTGGGTCGAGCGCCACGTAGGGAATTGATTTAAGGTGCTCGCGAGCCGGTTGACTGAAATTCGCCATTGGATCACTCGCGATGATCATTGCTGCGTCAGCTTCACCTCGAGCCAAAACATCCGATGCCGTGTACTCGCCGGGATTGAACCGAGGATATCCTCGAGTCAAGTTGACGCCGAATGGATAACCGGTTCGCCAAGTCACGACGTTGTCTGCACCGGTGACGTTTCCGTGTCCGCGGTTTGGTTTGCAGATGAATCGAGTGTACTTGTTCATGTCACGCGTGAGGGCGAGCAGAGCTTCGCTGTTTGCGTGCTTTCCTCGAGTCATCGTCACGCCCATCCCGAAGAAGATGGCGCCAAATTTGCTGGCCTTCATCCGGTCCATCAAATCTTGCCACACCGACAGTTCGATTCCGGTTTCGTCCAACACTTTTTCGGGATCGAGTTCGATGTCTCGTGCGAGTGCCCGAAGCGTCCACAGGGCTTCGAAGTCTCGCCGAGGTTTAATCTGCAAAAAGATGTCAGCCGCTTTGGCCGATTTCGTTTTCCGCACATCGACGATCACGCAGGTTCGGTCCTTCCGCCCATTTGGCAAGAATTGCCCCTTGGGCATCAAGCTGTATCTTGCAAAATGTCGAGGATGACTTTCGGCCGGGTTCGATCCCCAAAAGATGATCATGTCGCCTCGATGGCGAACTTCACCGAGTGTCGCGGTGACTTCGCCGACACCTTGAAAAGCCATCCCTGTCGGACCGTGACAAACGCTGGTTGTTGTGTCAACAAGCCCGCCGATCCAGTCGACGATACTGACTGCCACACGTTGTGATTCGGCGGTCGTGTCGCTCAATCCGTAGGTTATCGGGTAACGGGCTGATGCTAAGATTCGAGCCGCTTCTGTGATGCCCTCTGCGGTCGATGCTGGGTGTCCGTTGATTAGGCACGCGGGACGTTCTTCAATGTCGTGATTCAGAAACCATGCTTTACCTAAGACGCACGCGTTTTGAGCTTTGACGATGGAATGTCCATCGACGTGGAGATTAATATCATCGCAAACGCAGCCGCAGAAGGTGCACGTCGCGTCTTCAACGATTTTCAGTTCCGATTCAGTGTTGGTCTGTTCGACAGTGGCCATCAGGGTTGTCCTAGCCTACGCCGTGCAGTTAGATCTCGCGTCAGACGTCCATTGGACTGCACTTGTCAGACGCGACGGGAAGAGGAATCTTCCGGTCGGAAAGTAGCTTACTCCGTGCCACATGTGGTCCACTCATTCTACTTGAAACCATCTGTGGCCTGAAGCCGGTTCAATTTGCAATATCGCACGCTTCTGGCGTTAGACGCGTAGGCCACATATGAAGAATATGCCGTGAAACATGCCGATAATCGCATGCTCTTGGCCGGAACGTCGAAATAAACGTATGATCAGGTTTCACGACGTAGTTTTCGCAGATGAACCGGAGCAGGAAAATGGCACACTTCGAACGGTTGCGAATAGCTTTGACGGTTGTTTGTGCGTGGTTGGTTTGTGCATTTGTCGCAAAGGCTTCGCTTGCACAGCACACGCTTGAATGGAGATTTGAAAAAGGGCAACAGCGAGAGTCGGAGATAACACGATCCATCAGCCAAAACGCAAATGGGGAATTACTCACTTCGGTGGCGACGCTGTACGTTTCGTCGACGATTGATGACGTTGCGGCCGATGGTTCCGCGATCGTGACTAAGTCGGTTTCGCGAGCGACGATGACGGTTACTTTACCGAGCGATGTCAAGGTTGAGTATGATTCGGCGGCGACCGAACCTCCGAAGGGCACGACGGCGATGTTTGCAAATGTGCTTACACCACTGATCGGTCAGACATGGCAGATGAACGTTTCGCCTCAAGGCGTGGTGACAAACGTCAAGCACTTAAATGCTCCATCGGCAGCATCGAAGCCTGGTTTGTTTTCTCCGATGTTCAAGACCAAACAGTTCGAGCAACTGGTCACAAAATCTCCTTTTGAGTTTCCCCAAGAACCTGTGAATGACGGCGACAGCTGGACAGCCAGTGGGAAGGCGGTGATGAGCGGCGTTCCCGTGTCCGCGACCACCGTTTATACCTACCGCGGCATGAAAGAAGAAAACGACAAGCGATATGATCAATTCGATGTTCAGACAACGATGTCTTTAGAAACTCCCACGAAAGATGCATCGACCGAAAACTCCATCACACCAAAACTTACGTTGGCAGAACAGAGTTCAACCGGCGAGTTGTTGTTCGACGCAGCTGGCAGCGTGGTGGTTCGATCAAAAGTGGAACAACATTTGATGCTGACCATTTCGCTCGGTGAGCAGACCGTCACACAAACGCTAACCCTGACGACGTCTCTGAAAACGTCGATTGTCGAGCCAACCGCTCCGGCCGAGGAACAAGCGGCCGCAAGTGTATCCGCAACGTTGCCGACCCAGTGAATTGGCGCCCGGCTTCAGCGTAGAACGCTCACTGTGCCGAATCGTCAAAAGCTGCCCTTCTGCACAGCACCGTCACGATGTGGTATCGTCACGCACCTGCAGGAATCTTCAAAGAGTGGGCGACGACGGACGGCGGCGATGGATACAGGTGGCAATAACGCGACAGCGGAACGAGAAGACGTTCTTTCCGTAACCGAGTTGAATATTGCGATTCGCTCTGCGCTGCAGGACGAGTTCGCAAGTGTCTGGGTGGCTGGCGAAATCACAGATCTTTCGCGGCCTCAATCAGGCCACATCTACATGGCCCTGAAAGACGGTGAGTCTCAAATTCGAGCTGTCGCATGGCGGTCTGTCGCGAGTCGCTTGCAGTTCGATCTCGACGACGGCATGGACGTTATTTGTGAGGGGTACGTCGACGTCTATCCTCCTCGAGGATCGTATCAGTTGATCGTGCGGAAGATTCAACCGCTGGGAATGGGGGCGTTACAGTTAGCGCTCATCCAACTGCGTGACAAACTCGCGGCAGAAGGGCTGTTTGATTCGTCCATAAAGAAAGCGTTGCCGTCGATTCCCAATCGAGTCGCAGTCGTAACGAGCCCGACTGGTGCCGCAGTACGCGATTTTCTGGAAGTGATTCGACGCCGCTGGCCGATGTTGGATGTGACAATCGTGCCGACTCGAGTCCAAGGCAGCGAAGCCACCGGCGAAATCGTTGCGGCGATCGAGCAAGCTCAGAAGCTACAGCCTGATGTGATCGTCGTGACGCGAGGCGGCGGAAGCCTGGAAGATCTTTGGTGCTTCAATGAAGAAGCCGTTGTTCGTGCAATTCACTGTTGTCACGCGCCGGTTGTGTCTGCGATTGGCCACGAGATCGACGTTACCTTGTGTGATTTGGTCGCTGACGTGCGGGCCTTGACGCCGACGGAAGCCGCGGAACGAATTGTGCCAGACCGATCGGACTTATCGCAGACCCTGAAAGCAACGCATCAACGCCTGCAGTCGATGATGAAGACTCAGCTTCAAATGTTTCGATCGCACATGAACAACTTGGCGTCTCGCCCATGTCTAATTCGGCCGATGGAGCAAATTCAGGATAGAATCCGAAAGGTTGACGATTGGGAGAGCCGTTTGACGCGAGGTGTCCGCAGCCGAGTCGATCAAGCGAACCACGATCTGATTCGCGTCGCTGGGAAGCTTGAATCACTAAGTCCTCTTGGCGTTTTGGCGAGAGGCTACAGTGTTACTCAGCGAGAATCGGATCGCTCGATCGTGAAACTAGGGAGCGACGTCGCGATTGGTGACAAGATTATTTCACGCGTGGCTAGTGCCGAAATCACAAGTTCAGTCGTCGGCGTCAAGAATGCCGAGGACAAAAACGTTGACGCCAAAAACGCCGACTCGCCGCAACGTGAAAACGGTGACGTCGTCAAAAAGGATTAATCATGGCGAAGCCAAAATCAGAAGATTTCGAAAAGCTCACCTTTGAAGAGTGTCTTGAGCGGTTGCAGGACGTGGTTCATTCTCTGGAAGATGGCAGCACGGGGCTGAGTGAATCGCTTGTTGAATACGAGCGTGGTGTTAGGTATTTGAAGCGATGCCACGAATTGCTCGAAACTGCGGAGCAAAAAGTTCAACTGCTCAGTGGCACCGATAGCGAAGGCAAGCCGGTCACTCACCGATTCGACGATGAGGCGACGTCTCTGGAAGAAAAGGCCGCCAGCCGAAGCCGCCGCCGGACTCGAAAGGCGAAATCGGAAACGGGTGATGGCAAAGGCGTCGTGGACGATGGCGCGACTCTCTTCTAAAATGTGGCGTCCGAGCTGATTTGTGTTTTTGCTCGTTAATGCTGCATTCTTGCCCAAGATCCTTATGGACGCACAACAAGTCGATCTTTTTCTTCAGCAGGCAGCCGAAGCTCGCGAAGTGTTTGAAGCGTATTTGCGGGACGCCTGTCGTTTTACGGATGACTGTCCTGATCGACTGCAGGAAGCGATTCGTTACAGCCTGTTTGCACCCGGCAAGCGATTGCGGCCTCTGATGGTGTTATCGGCAGCAGAAGCGTGCGGTTCAG
>JAGQPC010000930.1 GCA_020426925.1 Planctomycetales bacterium
CAACGCGAGAGTTGCAGCTGGAAGAGAAACGGATCATCGACTTTGCGAAGCTTGGACGAGGCCGCATGAAGCCACTCGGATCGGCCGACCAAATCGAAAAAGGCACACTGAGCGACGAACAGTTTCAGGCAGTCACTGGGCTGCTTGAATCGTCTGATCAGCTTCAAATTGTCCGAGGCGTTGCGGGAGTTGGGAAGTCGTACATGCTGCAGCACTTCGTTCCTGCTGTGGAAGAGAACGGCAGAAACGTCGCAATACTGGCGCCAACCAACAAAGCGACAGAGAACTTACAAAACGATGGATTCGAGGCATCGACGATTCAATCGTTCCTGCTCGACGAAAAGGCACAACAGAACGCGAAGCACGGAGTCATCGTCGTTGACGAAGCGGGGCTAATTGGATCGCCGACATTTCGGGCGCTAGTCGAAGTGGCCGACAGACAGAAAGCACGAATTGTCGCCATCGGCGACGACAGACAACACTTGCCAATCGAGAGAGGCCACCCCATGAAATTGCTCGAACAACAAGCGGGCATCGAGCCCAAGCAGATTTCGAAGATTCGGCGACAGCGCGGAACTTACAGAGACGCCGTCGAGGCGCTCAGTCGAGCCGACATTGAAGAGGGATTCGAGTTACTGCAAGCATTGGATTTCGTGCACGAAATCGACGACGACGATCGAGATCACGCTCTCGCCACGGCCTACGCGGACGCCCGTGAAGAGAACAAAAACGACAAGTTGCTGGTTATTGCGCCCACGCATGCGGAACGACGGAAGATTACAGAAGCAATTCGTGACGAGTTAAAGTCGCGCGGCCTTATTGCTACGGACGCGAAAAAGACGCGCCACTTCACGACGCTTGTTTCCAAATCGCTGTCCGAAGCTCAGCGGCAAGATCCACTTAATTATCAAGTTGGCGACGTTGTCACGTTTCACGCCAAAGCTCCGGGGGGTATTCAATCGGGCGATCAACTAACTATTACAAAAGTCGAGCGCGACAAGGTGGTCGCTGGCAATCAAGAGATACCGCTCGAATCTGCTGGATCCTTTTCGGTCTTTCTGCCGGAAGCTGCCGAATATGCGGTCGGCGACTTCATTCGTCTCACTCGCGGACGGCGGCAAGACGACAGTCACAAAAAGCTGGCCAACGGAAGTCTTCACAAGATCAAGTCATTCCACAAAGGCGTCGTCATTCTTGACAACGGTGAGAAACTTGAATCGGATTGGCGTTTCTTCGATCACGGATTCGCTGTCACTAGTCACGTTTCTCAAGGGACCACCGTTGATCGCGCCTTCGTGGCCGCATCGAGTTTATCGTTTCCAGCCAGCTCGCCCGAGCAGATGTATGTGAGTGCATCGCGGGCCAAGAGACGTGTGGACATCTACACAGATTCGAGTGAAGGACTCTTGCGCGTGATTAGCAAGTTCAGGCCAAAGCAGCTTGCGACTGATGTGACGCCTGACATCGCAGTTGAGTCTGCAAAACGACGAAGCAAGCTCAATCGCATTAAGCACGTCGCGATGAAGTTCGCGACCAAGCAGCTTGATCGATTCTACGACTGGCTGCCGAACAAACAGATGCAACCACAACTAGGAAGGTAACGATGGTCGACACACTCATCGAAAAATACAACCTTGGTTCAGAATCAACCGACGGCCGAGAAGACTTCGAGCTCGACGATCGGCCGGTCGACTACGTTGCCTACCGCATTGACCCGCAAGCCAGGCCCGCTAACGCTTTGCTCGATTTTTGGAAAAGCGATGGCGACCAACGATCGTTCGCTTACAGCCATCTGTATGACGTCGAGTTCAAGCGCTCGGAAGGGATCATTCTCACGTTCAGCGAACATCAAATCACCGTTCGCGGGCGGCGACTCGACAAGATCTATCAAGGTCTCAAACGACACCGCGTCGTGTTCGTTTGGGAGGCCAGTACACAGGAAGAATTCACCGCTGAGGAGGAAGCAACCATCGTAAGCGAAATCGACATTCGCCTTCGACCACAACCGCAGGCTTAGAACCGACGAGTAACACATGATCGATACATCGACCGAAAACTTGATTCCGATCTCCAAAGCTCGCGACGAGTTTCCGCAGCGGCCAAGTTTACCGACGATCTGGCGCTGGACGCTCAAAGGCGTTCGGGGCTCGGTTCTCGAATCGGTTCGTGTCGGCGGGCGCCGATTCACCAGTCGAGAAGCGTGTCGACGCTTTGTCGAAGAGACTTCATCTGATCGCCCGTGTCGACCTAAGCATCCAAAGCGGCGTAAGCAACAATCGATCGCGCATGCCCAAGCGATTCTCGATCAGTTTGGCGTTTGAAGAAAACGCTTGCTTGCTGATCCGAACGGTGATACTTGTTTTTCAATGGATAGCATTGAGGTAAACATGGAGACCGATCTTCCCCAGACGACTCGCAGAATCGTCGAGCAACTTGTTAACGCAGGCGATTTCGCATCGATTGACGCCGCTGTTCGCCGACTCTCGCTTCGCGCCGTCCATGACGGCGTGCTGATTAATGTCATCTTGCGATCTCAATCACCGCACGATATTCACCTCACGTGAATACCGTAGCGGTTGCTTGAAACACGGTTGCATGTCGGTTTCCGGCACGGTCTGTACGGCAGAGCGAAACGTACCGAACATTTAGTACAGCATGCGAGTTTAACGCTCGGTCACGCCTCACTCGTAGAGCGCGACCAGACCTTTAAACGAGCGCCACTCATTCATTGCTGTAGCCCTTTGCCTGAAACGCAAACACTAGATCGCTAGAATCGAATTCTCCGTTGCAGTCCCAGTCGCCTGATGCCCAAGTAGAATTGTTCGGTATACCGTCTTCGTATTGGCCAAACTGAAAGACCGAAACGAGATCGCTCGAATTGAATCTGCCGTCCATATTGGAATCGCCGATTGCACTACCGAAAACTTGTTCGATGAGGAATCTAATATCGGCCTTGTTCTTTTCCAGATTCTGGTCCAGATCGAATTTGGGCATAGCGAGCGGTTCGTCTCTTGCAATATGCGCGCAAAGCAAGTCGACATCACGTGCATCAATCGCGCCACTCGCATCCAAATCACCTGGGAAGGAATCAGTCAGTGAAAAGTTGACGGCGTCCGTCACTCGATTTGCAACAACCGAGACGCGATAAGTCCGGTTCCCGGTTGACTGCCAACCATTCGCTGGAAGCAGGATAACGTCATAGTCGCCAGCCGGCATGTCTGCAAACGCGAATCGACCAGCGATTCCAGTTCTGGTTGATGGCTCCGTTTCACTCATCACGCCATCTAAATCAAGATCAAGAAAAACAACCGAATCCGAGACCCCTAGCTCTTTTGATATGTCAAAACTGCCGTTGCCATCCCAGTCCGCCCAGGCTCTTCCCGATATGGCTCCTTTTTCGTGTGAACATGAGGAACCGGTAATTGGGTCGACATTCACAATCGGACGCGATGTGTCGTCGCCATAGTCGTGGATCTTCTGGTAGATGGACTGTTGGTCAACTGTTCCCCACCAGTTTCCTAGAACGTCAAATCCGATCGCATTATTTCCGACGAGTTCAATACGAGTGTCCGACAGGTCGCTACAAACGATGCTTACATCAGACTGTGAAGTCATTTCGATGGGAATTCCAATTACTGTGCTTTGGTGTATTGCGCCCACCGTTTGACCTGCAAACGCTATGGAATCACCAGAAATGGTTGCGTTCTGGAAATGCGCTGCTCCTCCGTCCCGAACGCGGATGTCGGTGTAGCCAGTAAACTCGACACCATCCGCGTTGAGAGTCCCATCGACGATCCACCAAAGGGAACTGTACTGAGAATGAACTGTCAGCTCCGGATCGATCGTAATGGTGTGACCGGCTGCGATCTGAGTGTCGCCGTTTAGTTGATAGCCGGTAAGATTGCCGACACGTTGCCAGTTGCTACTGCGGGTCGTACTTCCTGATACGCGAATTGTCGTCTCCTTGGTGAACGTGTTGTCGTAGAACTCATCAACGAGTGACGGCCGCGTTTGAATAGGAAGGCCGAGTTCAAACGTGTTTCCAGAAACGGAGACATTGGGACTCAGCACTTCCAATTCGGCTGAACCGAACTGGCTGTTTTCAACGCTCCCGCGACTTCCGCTGCCAAATTCTATCTGATCCCCGTCGATCTGCGTGATGTTCTGGAAGTGAGCTGTGCCTCCGTCCCGAACGCGGATGTCGGTGTAGCCAGTAAACTCGACACCATCCGCGTTGAGGGTCCCATCGACGATCCACCAAAGGGAACTGTATTGAGAATGAACTGCCAGTTGCGGATCGATCGTAATGGTGTGACCGGCCAGGATCTGAGTGTCGCCGTTTAGTTGATAGCCGGTAAGATTGCCGACACGTTGCCAGTTGCTACTGCGGGTCGTACTTCCCGATACGCGAATTGTCGTCTCCTTGGTGAACGTGTTGTCGTAGAACTCATCAACGAGTGATGGCCGCGTTTGAATAGGAAGGCCGA
>JAGQPC010000931.1 GCA_020426925.1 Planctomycetales bacterium
ATTCGAGATGTGCGGAAAGAGAGTTCTACATATTCAACAACCCGGATTACCAAGATCCTCAGGCTCGAGCCGTTGCTTACTATTTGGAAGAAAACGGCGTGCCTCAAGCCCCCTCCTATTTGCTAAGAGACGGTCTAGGTTCGGTGATCCACGTTTCCGATTCAGCTGGACTGGAGATTGAACGTCTAAGTTACGATGCGTTTGGTCAAAGAAGGAATCCAGATTGGACACCGTCGACCGTCCCGCTTGATAGCGAATCGAAAGAAGGTTTCACAAATCATGAACACCTCGACTCATATTCTTTGATTGATATGAAGGCAAGGATGTATCATCCGCGATTCGGGCGATTCTTTTCTCCAGACTCCGTCATTCCAAACCGATTCTCATCCGAGAGTCTAAATCGATTTTCCTACGTAAACAACAGTCCTCTTAGCTTCGTAGATCCAATTGGTCATCAATCATGTGCTTTGAGCGATGATGATTGCGCTAGCGATCCCGACTTGGACCTGACAAGTGACTTCCTCCCGAATTCGTCGCCAAATGTTATTTCCCTGGACACGATGGTAGCTCCGAAAATTTCAGATTTCCGCAACTTTGCCAGGCAGGGAAATTACGCTGCAGCCTTTAGGTCCTTGGACCGTGACATACTCAATGCCATTGAGTCGAGTGGCATACCGGAAGCCATTGGTGGGCTCTTCGAACCTTTGGCTAAAAACCTAGAGCGATTCTATACCGGACGGGAGCCAGATAATGCCAAGTCATTTTACAATAGGGCAAAGCTAACTACCGGAGAACGATTACTGGCTGGTGTTAAGGCTGCTGCCGGAATTCGCACCCTTGGAAAGACCCCATTTAGGTTTGCTGGAACGGAAGTGGCCAAGAAGACGCTTTTACCGCCCAGCATGCGCAATACCGCAGTAGTCCCATTTGACGTTAGAGATAATACACAAGTCAATCAAACAATAATCATATCGCCAATTGCGCCGAAGGACGAAAATAACTTCCCTGGTTTTTAGTATTCAGTTCAACGCCCGCAGTCAGGCTGCGCGTACCACCACCCCATCTGGCCGGGAACTTGTGCGGCACAATAACGATCCGATTAAGGACGCCGACAAGGCAAGCAAATCCAGTGACGGTTCTGGTACGACCGTTGCGTTAAAGGCCGTATACGAAGTTCCCACGTAGTCACCAACGCCACCGTCAGGAGCCACGGCATAGACGTCGTACACAATTAGAATACTGCCGCCGTCATTCGCCAGTAGGCTGCCGGCATCGAGATCAGGTATCGAGTACGTTTCGCCAGCCTGCAGAATTGAGAACTCGTCCACGATCGGAGTGGCGGCTTGGACGATGGGGTCATCCGCCAAAAGTTCATCCAAGGCGACAGACCTGTCTAGGACGTTCACGCCAATTGGGCCAAGCCACCTTCCGCCACCGCCAGGATGTTCTGGACAGGTTTGGTTTACAATTTGTATCGGCGCCTCGCCAGGTGCCGGGTGGTTGGCCGTGATAGTGATTGGGAGCGTCGGGTCGTTTCCAACGAACACTGGGGCACCGTCGAATGTCCAGTGCATGCACAAGGACTGTAAGTTCTGACGTCCTAGCTGATTTAGCGTGACCCCGAAGTGCAGCTTTTGACCTCCGACGGAAGTGGAACCAGGGCCGCCCCACTCAACCCTCGTGCTGTTGGGAGGCACAGGTATAGATGCGGGTGGGACCCAATCTGGCGGGAGGTTAAACGTGGGATTGTGAACGGGATCCGGGTAGACTGACGTGATTTCCGAACCACCGATTACCGTGTCTGTAATCCCATTGAGCGTGACGTGAAAGTCATTTACATCAACCCCAACTGGGCTCACTACATCGAAATTTCGAAGTCCGCTTAGCGTAATTGCGGGTGGACGTGGAGGCTCTAGCTTCACGACCCATATATCAGATTGCCCAGTATATCCACCTGCAAAACTGGTGTATGCCGTTCCCGTCAAGAATACGTCACCGGCTGCTGTCGCGGCGGCACCGGCACCGCGCTCGTCCCCAGCGGTTCCAAGCTGTGTCGTCCAAAGCTGGGTCCCGGTCGAATCAAACCTGAACACAGGCACATCGTTTGCGCCCGCATGCGGACCGGCAAGTGGAGTCGCCGCGACACCAGTTACAACGACGTCGTTGTTTGCGAGTGCCGTGACTCCCCGCATCATTTCACGGTTGCTACTCCCCAAATGCGTCGCCCACAGCTGCGTGCCGGCCGGGGAAAAACTAGCAACAAAGCCATCTGAATCGGTTGGGCCACCGTGAAATGCGTTGTTTGCACCTGGGAGTGTCCCTTGAACCCAGCCAGTGATGGTCACGTTTCCGTTAGGAGAGACGACTAAGTCCGTAGATTGATCGAACTGATTAGAAGAGCCGAACTGCCTTATCCAGGTCTGGTTGCCCAATGGATCATATTTGGCGAGAAAAATATCACTTCTTCCACTTAACGGGCCAGCGAGGTTGCCGTCTGTACTTCCAGTCACATACACGTTTCCTAGGACGTCGACATCAATTGCTGTGGGGCGTTCATCATTGAAGTTCGAACCAAAAGTTGTTGTCCAAGCCTGGGACCCCAACGGGTCAAATTTTGTGAGACGCACATTCGTACCCGGGTTTTGTGCTGCAAGGACGTATGAGTTGCCTGACGCATCGACCGCGACACCTTCGCTCGGCTCAGAAAACGATGTGCCGAATTGCCGACTCCAGATTAAAGTGCCGGCAGCATCATACTTTTGTAGAAAACTGTCTGATCCACCGAGGTGAGGGCCGCTCAGGCTACCGTTCGTAAACCCAGTTACAAACACGTCGCCACCTGATGTAACATCCAACGCACTCGCCTTATCATGTGAGGCGGTGCCGATTTGCCGTGTCCATAATACACTTCCGAGCGGGTCGTACTTTCGCAGGAAGGCGTCGCTGCCGCCGTTGGAAAGGCCTTGAAGAGAGCCGCTGGTCCATCCGGTGACGTATGCATTGCCTGCCCCATCGACCTCGATCGTGTCGCCTGCAAAGCCGCCGATTGAATAGAAGTTATCGTAAAGCCCACTGCCAAACTGCCTGGACCAAGCAACATTTAGGGCTTGGCCTTCTGCATGTTGCCATGCCGTCGCACTAAAGGCAATCACAATTAAAATTCTCAAACACGAAAGACCCATCATCCTATACCTCTCATCAACGTATGAGCAACCTAGACGAGACGAGCTGGAAATGCCGACCCCGATTTCGAACCAGACGTGAGGATAGTCTTTGGCG
>JAGQPC010000932.1 GCA_020426925.1 Planctomycetales bacterium
GCCAGACACATTTATCAGCCGCGAAGTAGCGATGCACTCCCCAAACGAGGCGCGCACAGTCGCCGTCCTGAATACAGCCAACTGGATGCAACTGGCCAAATTTGAGAAAGCTCTCGGCGATTCGTTCCACATTTGCCTGGTCGACTTTACGACGTCTCGGTGGAAGGACAATCTTCCTAAGCGGAACCATTCTCGTGAGAGGTTCGGACAGCGATTTGTTTCGAGGCAGAGTCATTTGCATAGTCTCCTGAAAGTACGAATTCCAATTCCGCGCAGGCGGCAGGCTACACCTACTGAATCTGCAGGCGCAGCGGTGTTTAGTTGCTTAGAATCTGGCGGCAAAGATTTGCGGAAATGCCAAACTGAGATTCTTGAAACAGCGTTGAACTGCCCCTCGCATCGACAGGGTCAGTTAACTTCGTTGTTTTCCAGAAACGCACGAATCCTGCACAAGCGGTAGCGGACACACCGTTCCGAAACGGCTAACTGTTCTGCCATTTCTTTCTGCGTATAGCCTTGTACCTGCAACTCATAGGTCTGCTTAAGATGACTTGGTAGCGTCGCCACCAGGTACTCAATATCCAGCTGCAGTTCCGCTGCACGGCAATCATCACGCGATTCGAATAAATCGGGACGGTCAGTCCTGCACAGATCGTTTTCCATAGCACGCCGTTTACCCCGTCGTTGCTGGCAGAACGCCCAGAAGACGGCATTGCGGGCAAACGTCAAACGTGCGCCTGGTTGAACGTCCGCCAAACGTGCAGCGCAAATCACGTACGCGTCTTGCACAATGTCTTCAGGCTCCTGCGCCCCCAGGATAGCCGCATAGCGGACGAGTCTTCGATGAAACGACATGAATTCGTGGGACGAAAAAAATCCGTCGTCAGGGAGATCAACCATACCGGCACCTCTTGGAATCGATTTGGTGCCGTTATGAAATCGAGAGCGGAAAACTGCACGTTTCTTAAGATTCAACTTAAGACTCGCGCCCTGCAGTTTTCGCTATAATGGCGGTTCACTCGGAGGGATTTAGAGATGTACAGTACGTGGGACAAAGAAGACCGCTTGCATCCGCAAGTGATCGAGAAACATGTTCGTAACTGCTGCGTTCGACTGGCTCCGTGGAGGCTGTCGGACCTGACAGCGATTAGCCCCATTGCGTCACCGTTGCCGAGGAGTGATGGCAATCTGGAAATCACGTTCAGTGGAACCTGTCGTTTGCTGGCAGACACGGCAGGCTTCTTTTTCGATCAAGTGCGCGTTCAATCGAACGGGACGTGGTCCAGCCAAGACCGGTTGAGCGATTATGCCCCTCTATGAACAAGAGCAGGCGGTCAGATCAGTCGCCCATGCGTTCTACCTGCCGGGTGAAACCGATTTCGGTTGGACTTCCCTCGTATGCGCCCGGTTTACAAAACAGGCACGAACTGACTTTGAAGACAGCGAGATCAAGCACCAGTTTTCACCTCAGCAGACACGGTCCGACGTGGTCGACGCAGCTGGGGCAAGAATGTTCTCTGGGTTGATGTTACCGCTCAGCCGATTTCACTGGAAAGTTGCGGTAGGAGCACAACCCATTCCGCAAGCAAGCCGGTCGGTTTACTGGGCGGGCTGTTCCAATCAGATCAAACATCCAACTTTTCTGAGCAAGCCCGGAGTGCTCGTCGAAAATCGTCATGCGATCGCATCAACGCCGAAAGAAAAACGAATGATGCGAATGGGAAGGATCCCAGTGCTCGACTTAGAAGAAGACAGCCCATTACGATCAGGCGGCTGCATGCGATCCGCACTGCTAAGCCTGAACCGGGTCGAAACACACGACGCAAAGCGTATGGCTGCGCAAAACTTAACGTTGGAATTTGATCCAAGAACACTGGAGTTAGTTTCAACTCGTTCGTACCGCGCCCCGCTCAACTTGTGCGTTCTCAACGCCACAGCGGCTGATCACAGCCAGTTGTCCAATTCAATCTGCGAACACTATCAATAGCATGGCAAACAAGCGATCTCGAATTGGCGACGGCGCGAGGATGGACCAGCTAATCGGCGACTGGCAAATCACGATCGACGCAGACCAAAACGTTTCCTTTCCGAACGTAGATGGCATGGCCGCAGTGCTCGTGCAAATCTTGCAGCAGTTTTCTGTTGACTTGCCAAACGCGGTTAATCTCGATCTGCCTGGGGTTCTAGATGTTTCTCTCAAATATAGCGCTGAAGGAGCCGAGCAAGCGATTGTCAGGGATGAAAGAACGCTCACTGAGCATATGACGGATCTGGCGGCAGCTGCAATGCAGAATGGCTCGACGGAAGCGATGCAAGAACGGTTGGAGTACGGACAGCTAGAGCTTGCTGTAACATTTTCGCCACAGCTGGCGCAGATGTTGGATGGATCGAGTGCTGCTGACGAAAAAAAGTTTGATCATCATCTGCAACCCGGCGACTATTCGCAGATGCTGGACGATGATGAACGCTCCTACAAAATCGATATACCGTTCGTTGCGAAATACGACCAAGAAATCTGGGATGAAATCAGGAACCTGCCTCATTACCAACAACGCTTGGATTTGATTCGAGAAGTCGAGCCACAGCTCTCGGAACCACTTTCCGCCTATTTCTATGACATCATTCCGCCCAATGATCGGCCGTCGGAAGTCATTCCGCCGAAACGCGGAGGCAGCCGCATCGCTTTTGAGAACCTGGTGCAGCAGCTGTTCATACTGCCCTACCGCGGTGAAGTTATGGATCTGTCCAGAGAATTCGCCGGTTTCCTCGTTGATCTAGCAGACAAACTTGAAAGTGCAACCGATCCAGCGATGCGGCTCTATTACGAACAGCTATTTGATGATGCAAAAACCGTAGACGCAGCGATTGACGCATTTTGGCCAAGTCTTCCTAGACGAAGCCAAGGACCCAACGTCGACGGAATATCGAATCCAGAGGTGATTCCTCCTCACGGCGCTCCTGACCGCAAAAACAGTCGTTGACAATTGTCAGAAAACGAGCCTGACGATCTCAAATGCCACAGCGCACAGCGAATATCGACCTCAGTTCCGCATGGGATCTGTATAGTTCCATGCAACGACAGCAAGTTAGTTTCGATTGG
>JAGQPC010000933.1 GCA_020426925.1 Planctomycetales bacterium
ATTGGTTGGACGCCGCACGCTACGCCGACACTCATGGTTTGCATTTGGACAACTTCCGACAAATGTGGCCGTATCGAGATTGGGTAATTAATGCCTTCAACGCAAACATGCCGTTCGACCAGTTTACCGTCGAGCAGCTCGCGGGCGACTTGTTGCCCAACCCGACGCTGGATCAAATCGTTGCCACGGGCTTCAACCGTTGTAATGTAACGACCAGCGAAGGAGGCGTCATTCCTGAAGAGTACTACGTTCACTACACGAACGATCGAGTCGCGACGATGTCGACAGTCTGGATGGGAGTCTCAATGGGGTGCGTGACTTGTCACGACCACAAGTTCGACCCATACGGCATGAAGGATTTCTATTCGTTGTTTGCGTTCTTTAACAGCCTTGACGGCCCCGTCATGGACGGCAACGCAAAGGACACGGCTCCGGTCGTGAAAGTTGCCTCGGACGACCAGCAAAATGAACTCGCAAGTCTGAACCGTCGCATCAGTGTTCTCACGCAGATACTCGACGCTCCGATTACGGAAGTCGATGATGCCCAGCGAGCCTGGGAAGAAGACGTTCGAGAAAAACTTGCGAACGATGCAAAATGGCGAATCCTCACGCCGGAAACGTTTAAGTCGGACGGAGGCGCAGCTCACACGAACCTGGAAGATCAGTCGATTCTGGTGAGCGGTGAGAATCCGTCCCAGGAAGTGTATGAGATTACATCTCTGGTCGATGTGGAAGGACTCACAGCGATTCGCTTGGAAGGTCTGACGCACGATTCGCTAGCATTTGGAGGAGCCGGGCGTAGCAGTAATGGAAACGTTGTGCTGTCCGAGTTCGAGCTAGAGGCAGCTCCTGCCGATATGCCCGACCAGTGGAAAGCGATCAAGCTCACCCATGCGTGGGCTGACCACGAGCAAACCGACGGCGATTTTTCAATTGCCAACGCGATTGACGGAAAATCCGAGACGGGTTGGGCGACGGGCGGCCACCAGCGACGCGAAGATCGGACTGCAATCTTCATGGCCGAATCGCCTTTTGGCTATCCGCAGGGAACGCGATTGCGAATTCGTCTTCGCCACGAATCGGTATACGGCCAGCATCAGTTTGGCCGCATTCGTCTGGCTGCAACGACCGAGGGCGGCATCCCTCAAATGGACGACAGCTTCGCGCCACCAGAGATTGTCAAGCTAATCGGGATCTCACCTGATCAGCGAAACGAAAAACAAAACGGGCTCATTCGTGCTCACTTTCGAAATAACGTTTCCACCGACGAAACGGTGACGCGATCGCGCGACGAACTTGCTGCGTTGCGGAAAGCGAAAGATGAGCTGGAAGAATCACTACCAACAACATTGATTTGGAAAGAAGCCGCGGAGCCGAAGCCTGCGTTTATACTGATTCGTGGCGCTTATGACAAGCAAGGCGAGCCAGTCACTCGACGAACGCCCACCGCGCTGCCGCCTTTGACCGTGGCTGATGGCCAAACACCGACTCGTTTGGATCTAGCGAAATGGTTGGTTTCGGCTGAGCATCCTTTGACGAGCCGAGTAACGGTAAATCGGTTCTGGCAGCAATTCTTTGGCCGCGGGATCGTGGAAACGTCGGAAGATTTTGGATCGCAGGGCAAGCCGCCGACACATCCAGAGTTGCTTGACTGGCTGGCTGTTGAATTTCGCGAAAGTGGTTGGGACGTGAAACAATTGCAAAAGCTGATCGTAATGTCGGCGACATATCGACAGTCCTCAAAGCAGGACGCTCAGCAATCACAAACAGATCCTAACAACTTGATGCTATCGCGAGGTCCTCGATTTCGATTAGACGGCGAATCGGTGCGAGACACTGCTTTAGCCGTCAGCGGTTTGCTGGTGCCGAAAATCGGCGGGCCAAGCGTGAAGCCTTATCAACCACCCGGAATCTGGTATGCCGTCGGATACACGGACAGCAACACCGCGAAGTTCACTCGAGATTCCGGTGACGCTCTTTTCCGTCGAAGCCTGTACACGTTTTGGAAACGGACAGCGCCGCCACCTGCGCTCGTCACGATGGATGCACCTTCGCGAGAAAACTGCACAGTTCGCCGATCACGCACGAACACGCCACTCGCCGCATTGGCGCTGATGAACGACGAGCAATTTGTTGAAGCCTCGCGCCGGATGGCTCAGCGAATCATGACCGAAGGCGGCGCAGGTGCTGGCCAGCGAGCGGCTTACGCATTCCGGCTCGCGACATCTCGACTGCCAAGTCAAAGCGAAATGCAGGTGCTGCTGGATGTTTATCAAACGGCAAAGAGTCGATTTCAAAAGGATCCAGACGCGGCTCAGAAGCTTGTGTCTGTTGGCGAATCAGCGCGAGACGAAACGCTGGACGTTTGCGATTTGGCCGCGTGGTCGATTGTGGCCAACATGATTTTGAATTTGGACGAGACGATCACGAAGGAAT
>JAGQPC010000934.1 GCA_020426925.1 Planctomycetales bacterium
ACGATCAGCTTCAGCTCGTGCATACATTCGAAGTAGGCCATTTCTGGTTGGTAGCCAGCTTCAACCAGCGTATCGAAGCCAGCCTTGACCATCTCGCTGACACCACCACAAAGAACGGCTTGTTCGCCAAACAGGTCCGTTTCGGTTTCTTCGGCGATTGTCGTTTCGATCACGCCTGCTCGCGTTCCACCGATGCCTTTGGCATAGGCCAATCCCATCTTGCGAGTTTCATCGCTGGCTCCTTCGCCGAGCGCGATCAGACAGGGAACACCGCCGCCTTTTTCGGATTCGCTTCGAACGAGATGGCCCGGACCTTTTGCGTTTACCAACAGTGCGTCGACGCCTTTAGGCGGTACGATTTGTTCGAAATGGATGTTGAAACCGTGCGAGCACATCAGCACGTTGCCGGTTGACAGGTTGTCTCGGATTTCACTTTTGTAAACGTCCGCTTGAACTTCGTCTGGGAGAAGAACGTTGACGATGTCGGCAGCTTTCGTCGCGTCGGCAGCAGACATTGGCTCGAAGCCGTGGCTCTTTGCCAAATCGTAGTTCGGACCACCTGGTCGCTGTCCGATCACGACGTTCAGTCCGCTGTCTCGTAAGTTCTGAGCTTGGGCATGACCTTGCGATCCGTAGCCCAGAATTGCGATCGTCTTGTCTTTTAGTGCGGACAGATCCGCGTCTTTGTCATAGTAAATCGTAGCCGGCATACCGATTACCTCGGGTTCTTTTTCAATTTGTCCAGATGGGAAAAGATCAACGGCGGTGATGCCGTTTTGTTACGTCAATTTGCGTCGCTGCAAAGTCACCGACGTCTTATGAGGCAAAGCTGCGAAGCGATCCTCGTTCTTCACTACTTTGACCACTGCGAACCATGGCAATCCGTCCGGTTCGAACAAGTTCGTTGATACCAAAGGGTCTCATGCGATCGATAAAGGCTTGCACCTTGTTCTCGCGTCCAGAGATTTCGATCATGACCTCTTCGGGACCAACATCCACGATCCGACCGCGGAAGATTCCTACTAGCTCGCGAATCTCTGTTCGAGTCGCCCCTGGTGGGCACTTCACTCGCATCAGCATCAGGTCGCGTTCGACATAATCTTGAGCGCTGACGTCGACGACCTTCACGACGGTCACGATCTTTTCGAGCTGTTTGCGAATTTGTTCGAGGACTCGATCGTCTCCCACGACGACGAATGTCATTCGCGAAAGTTCTGGCTCTTCGGTTTCACCGACAGCCAGCGAGTCAATGTTGTAACCGCGCGACGCAAGCATCCCTGAAATGTGTGCTAACACGCCCGGCACGTTTTGTACGACAGCTGAAAGAACGTGGCGCATGGAAATTAGCGGAACCTTTGGAAAGACAATGCCAGTATGTTCCAAATCTGAATCCAGAATTTGATCAGCCGAGGTGCTCGCCAGACTACAGTCCAACGGACGGCCAAAGTTCAGGATTAGCCTGGGTTTACCGTGCCCCACGGACCAGTTTGGAACGCTGCAAAATGGCACTGTACAGGTACTTAAATCGGGGCAAACGAGCATCATAGCCCTGGCCAGCAGAGCGGGCAAGAGTGTCAAATTCCCTAGTCATTGCTGCCTGTACCGAATGTCTGGCCTCCCGAGTTGCCCATTAACTCAGGTAATTCGGCGGGTTTGAGTAGACAATTCGATTCTGGGCGTACAATGACTTCCGTCAATCGGGTAGCGACACCGAATCCCCAGTGAAGTTCGCCAATCGGCAGAGTCGAACATGAAGGTAAAAACACAGCGGCGATCGATCGCAGTGCTATCAGCGCCACAGCTCGACAGCGAACCGCCCGCTCCACCTGTGGTTGTCGACAAGCCAGCACGGCCTTTGCAGCTACCCCCCGAACCGATTGACGAAGAACCGATCGATATGCACTTTCGTGTAGACTTAGACATCTTTCGAGGACCGCTCGATCTGCTGCTTTATCTGGTGCGCAAACATGAACTTGATATTGCCAACATAGCCATTGCGCATATCACGGAGCAGTTCGTCAATCACATCGAAGTTTTGGAGCAGCTGGACGTAAACGCGGTCGGCGACTTCATCGAGATGGCGGGGATTCTGATCGAAATCAAATCGAAAATGGTGTTGCCCTCCACGGATGAACAAGATGAAGAAGCTACGCTCGAAGATCCTCGCGATGAACTCGTGCAGCAGCTGCTTGAGTACAAGAAGTATAAGGACGCGGCCAGTGTGTTGGAAGAACGAAGCCGAAGCTGGCAGCAGAGTTACACTCGACAAGCGAACGATTTGCCTCCACGCGATCTCAATCCTGCCGACCAGCCGATTCACGAAGTCGAACTATGGGACCTCGTCAGCGCGTTTGGTCGCATCATGCGAGCTCACGACCGCGTGCAACCTCGAGAAATCATTTACGACGACACACCGATTCAGGTTTACATGGAACGACTACACGGCCGCATCTGCGTAGACGGCCAGATCGCGTTTTCGGATATGTTCCAAAGTGGCATGCACAAATCGGCGCTGATCGGCGTCTTTCTGGCCGTTCTGGAACTCGTTCGTCACCACCATGTTGACGCCGATCAGAATCAATCGCACGGAGAGATTTACTTGCGAGCGGCCGAAGGCTTTAACAGTGTATTCTCGGCAGCCGGTTCCGACGATTACGAAGGCCCGGTCAACACAACGCAAGACGATGGCCCCGCTGTGTTAACGGCAAAGCCACGGTAGCAAGCCCCAGAGATGTCGCCCATGCTGCGGACGCGAGGTTCTGCCGCGCCGCCTGATTCAATCTGCTTGAGGAACCGGTTTTGGTCCGGCATCGCGTGCGGTACGATTCTGTCTGACGATTGTTGGATCAGGATCACTCAAAATGTTCTTTAGCTTTGACGGAATCGACGGCGCAGGAAAGACGACGCAAATCGAGCTGTTTGCAGAATGGCTTGCAGATCTTCAGCGTGATGTGGTCGTTTACCGCGATCCCGGAAGCACCGAATTGAGCGAGCGAATTCGCGACATCTTGTTGGATAAGACCGGTATTCCGATCAGCGACGATGCCGAAATGCTGTTGTACATGACCGCGAGGACGCAACTGCTGCGAGAATCGATACTGCCTGATTTGGCCGCTGGTAAAACCGTGATTATCGACCGCTATGTTTTGGCGACATTGGCGTATCAAGGGCACGCTGGCAATGTTCCGCGTGACGCGATTCGAGCGATCGGTGACTTCGCGACTCGCAAAACGTATCCCGACGCTACGTTTGTCTTGGACATCGATCCCAACGTGTCACACGCTCGACGAGATCGCGAACCAGATCGGATGGAAGAACGAGGCCTGGAATACCTAGCCACCGTGCGAAAAGGTTTTTTGGCGGAAGCAGAAATTGATCCATCGGTTCACGTCATTGATGCGAACCAATCGGTGGGCGATGTCCAAGCGGCGATTCGCAAAATCGCGGAACCAATCTTGAATTCAAGCAACTAACTGACGGAGTAACATCATGAGCTGGTGCGGAATTCATGGCCATGACAAGGTTCTCGAAAACTTTCAGCAGAGCATTCGACAGAATCGCTTAGCGAGCACTTTTCTGTTTGTTGGTCCGTCGGGAATCGGGAAGCGGATGCTTGCCGTGAAGCTGGCGCAGGCTTTGCAATGTGAACAGCAGAACGGCACCGAATTGAACCCGTGCCAAGTTTGTCCTCCGTGCCAACAGGTTGTCGCCGAAACTCATCCCGATGTGCTCATCGTTGGCAAGCCGGAAGATCGGAGCTTCATTCCGATCAGCACGTTCATCGGCGAAAAAGAAAAACGGATGCGCGAAGGGCTTTGCCACTGGATCGGTTTGAAACCGGCGTACGGCAAACGCAAGGTCGCCATTATCAACGACGCGGATTATCTCAATCAGGAAGGAGCGAATTCGCTGCTCAAGACGCTTGAAGAACCACCGCCTCGGTCGTTGTTAATTCTGATTGGAACCAGTCAACAACGGCAGCTACCTACGATCCGCTCGCGATGTCAGATCGTTCGCTTCCAGCCGCTGGAAGAATCGTTCATCGCAGAGCATCTCGTTACGATGGGCGTTGCTCGAGACGAACAGCACGGCCGCGAACTGGCTCGGTTGGCCGACGGTAGTTTCGATCGAGCGATCCTTTGGGCCAGCGACGAATTAACAAGTTTCCGATCTGAATTGTGGCAGGTGCTCAGCAAAGGAAACATCGACGCGAACAACTTGGCAAAACGAGTGATCGCGTTTGTCGAAGCCGTTGGCAAGGAAGTACCTGCTCGCCGAGCTCGTCTAAAGATTGTGATCGAGATCTTTATGACGTTCCTTCGGCAAATGGTGCACGCTCGATCCGGAGTTCACACGACAGAAGACGCCGAATTACAGTCGACAACGGAATCAGCGGTCCAGTCGTGGCAAATCGGACCAGAGACGCTCGCCAACCAAATTGATCGCTGTATCGAAGCCGATCGGCAGATTTCAGCAAACGCGAACATCTCTACACTGGTCGAATGCTGGATGGATGACTTGTTCTTGCAGGCGGCGGTTGATTGATTATTCCAGTGTTCGTTTCGTAAACGCCTGTGGCACGTATCGGGACTTCACTGGACCAGTTTTCTTGGGTGGCCGGGTCGAGCGTAAGCGAGCCCCCGGAATTCCGTGCTGGGGGCTCGCTTACGCTCGACCGCCAGCCACCC
>JAGQPC010000935.1 GCA_020426925.1 Planctomycetales bacterium
ATAACATGCAACCAGACATTTTTCCTAAACCATATATTTTATGGTGCCAATACGTCGAATCCATCTTGCACACTTTCATTGACCCTCAAGTCTTAACTTGTTTAAGGAATGCGTTCGTGGCGAAGACGAAAACGGCAAAACGAAAGACAACCACCAAGAAGACGACCAAGAAAAAGGCGGCACCGAAGAAATCAGCCAAAAAGACTGCAACTCCTAAGAAGAAAGCCACAGCGAAACGGTCGTCCGCATCGAAATCAAAGACGAAGAACCCCGCTGGGAACAGGAAAACGGCGAAGAAGAAAGTAACGGCGGCGAAATCCAAGGCTATGGCGAAACCAAAGCCAACGTCGATGACTCCCGACGACGAGGTAACGATTGATCGCCGTCGTAACGATCGACGTAAAGAAACTGTTGCCGAAAACCCTGCTGCTGAAGCGAAAGCTGCCGCGCCGGAACGGCGAAAGAAAGTTCCTCGCAGACGGCAAATTGACCCAACAACTTGCGAGCGAGATTACAGCAACGACGAAATAGAGTTCATGCACGCCTTGGATGAATACAAACGAGCCAATGGCCGCATGTTCCCGACATGTAGTGAGATCCTAGAGGTTGTTCGCGATCTCGGTTATGTCAAAGTCGAAGAACAACCAGAACAGCCCACTCCTGTTGGTGCAGCTGAGGGCCCTGAAGCAGCCCCGCCAGAAGTTGCATTCACAGAAGTCAATCCGTTGGGAGTGAACCCGTTCGAGGCAGAATTCGGATCAGGAATTGCAGGTGACGACGCGGGTGAAACGCTTCAGCCAAATTCCAGCGGCGGCACCGCTCTTCCAATTGTTGACCTGTCTGCTGATTCTACTGACCAAAGTTCAACTCAACCATCCTTCTGAATAGAATTCGCATCGCACGGACGCTAAGGATGGCGTCTGCATGCGATGGATCTCAAATGCAGCGATGCGATAGCACGGACGCTGCTGTCTTGGCCTCGCTGGTCGGCGCATCGTTCAATCGATATTGTGAAACCGCTTCACAGCTACTACTCTTCGCGACGCCATAAAACGCCAACGACGTGATTCTCGTATGGCGGCAGTTTTCAGCAATGACGCGAGGTCAGTTAGCCGTGATCGATTCTACTTATTCGCTCGCAAGCCGTATCAGATCTTTGGTCGCATTGTGTTTAGCTGTGGCATGCAGCGTCGGCTGTCAAAACTCGGCCACAACGTTGAATTCTCGAGGAGTGTCCTACTTCCAGCGAGGTCAGACTAGACAGGCGCTCGCCGAGTTTCAAAACGCCGTCGCGACAAATCCGCGAAACGCGGACGCCTATTACAATCTTGCAGCGACGTACCATCAGGTCGGTCGACAACGGACTGATAAGGAAATGCTTCGACAGGCAGAGGACCTTTACCACCAATGTTTGGATCTTCACCCGAACCATGTCGCTTGCCACCGAGCGTTGGCCGTCATGCTGGTTGACACAGATCGTCCCAAAAGCGCGTTCACTTTATTGGAACGCTGGGCGGAACGCGCGCCAAACTACGCCGAACCAAAGATTGAACTCGCTCGGCTGCACGAAGAATTTGGCCAGAAACGAGAAACACGCCGATACTTGACCGAGGCAATCGACGCCGATCCCAGGAGTGCTCGAGCCTGGACTGCTCTGGCCCGGCTGCGTGAGTCCGACGGAGAACTGGCCCAAGCGTTGAATAACTACGAACAAGCGTATCGACTGAACAGTTATCAACCGGGAGTCGCCAACCAAATCGCATCGCTCCGCCAGCGAATTGCGAGCAATTCACGCCCATTCTCAAATGTCGATTCGCGACGGGCGGAAAACGATCGAGGTAATTGGCAGCAGCGATAGAGTACCCAATCCTCCGCCAAAACTGGCGGTTTGGCATTTCTTTCGGTGAACCGGTAATCGTGGCGAGCGTCCTTTCAAGATCCGGTCATTGGCCATAAAATTCGTGGTTTGATTTCCACGAATCCCCGTGCGTCGGGTGTTTCAGCCTGTTTCTAAGCAAATCGAAAGAGATCGTAATGTCTACGGCGGAAAAGCGTGTTTACAATTTTTCAGCAGGCCCGGCAGTGCTGCCCATGTCGGTTCTGCAAAAAGCACAAGAGCACTTGCTTTGCCTTCCGGGAGCCGGCGCATCGATACTGGAAATCAGCCACCGCAGCAAACCGTTCATCGAGATTCTGGACCACGCCATAGCGAACTTGACGAAGCTGTTAAACGTCCCCGATACGCATAAGATCGTTTTTCTGCAAGGAGGATCGCGTCTACAGTTCTCGATGATCCCGATGAACTTCTTAAAAGGCTCGAACCAAACCGCGGACTACATTCTGACAGGAGCGTGGGGAAAAAAAGCGTACGCGGAAGCAAAAAAAGAAGGCGAAACGAACGTCGCATGGAACGGAGGCGACGAAGGGTTCAACCGTTTGCCTAAGGACGAGGAACTGCAGCTGTCGTCGAATTCGGCCTACACCTACTTCACGTCAAACGAAACGATCGAAGGCGTTCAGTTTTCAGGTGAACCGAATGTTGGCGACTCGCCGCTGATCTGCGATACGTCGTCAGATTTCTTGCACCGGCCACTTCCGATCGCGAACTATGGAATGGTCTACGCATGTGCACAGAAAAATGCCGGCCCTGCAGGTGTGACGGTCGCAATTATTCGTGAAGACCTATTGGATCGTGCGAGCGATACGCTGCCTGGTTACTGCGACTACCGACAGCACGTTAATAATGGATCAATGTATAACACGCCACCAACGTTCAGCATCTATTTGATGAACTTGGTGTTTGAGTGGCTGCTCAACGATGTCGGCGGGCTCGAAAAAATGCATTCCGCCAACAAGGAAAAGGCTGCGATCCTCTACAACGCGATCGACGCGAGCCATGGATTCTATGCCGGACATGCACATCCAAGCAGTCGTTCGCTGATGAACGTGACGTTCCGATTGCCGAACGATGAACTTCAAGACAAGTTCGTAGCCGAAGCGGCCAAAAACGATTTGTCCAGTCTTAAAGGACATCGTAGCGTCGGTGGAATCCGGGCATCGATTTACAACGCAATGCCGATCGAAGGCGTTACGCTGCTTGGCCAATTCATGACTGAATTCTGCCAGGCGAACGCATAGACGTCACGGATGTTTTTCGGCAAACGCTGCACACCACCAATCAATGACCTAGAAATCAAATCGCTATGAATAAAAGAGTCATCGTTCTCGACAACGTCGCCCAAGAAGGGCTAGATCTGCTTGATCAAGCCGAAGGCATTGAATACGAAGTTATCACTGGACTGAAAGGCGATGAACTCAAGTCAGCCTTAGCTAACTTCGACGGCGCCATATGCCGCAGCGGTGTCAAGATTTCTCCGGAGTCACTGCAAGGTAACACTCGCCTGCGAGCAATCGTCAGAGCTGGCGTCGGAACCGACAACATCGACAAGCCTTCCGCAACGGCGCAAGGCATCATCGTCATGAACACGCCGACGGGTAACACCGTGAGCACGGCGGAACATGCTTTCGCGCTAATGTTAGCTCTGTCGCGGAATCTGGCCGCAGCACACCAAAGTCTTGTCGAAGGTCGGTGGGACCGCAAGAAGTACATGGGAGCTCAACTAGCCGATAAAACGCTCGGCGTTGTCGGCATGGGCAGGATTGGACAGGAAGTCGCCAAACGCGCCATCGCGTTCGGAATGCGCGTGATTGGCTACGATCCTTTCTTGTCGTCCGAGCGTGCTGCGGAACTAGGCATTCGGTTGGTCGAGAAAGTCGACGACATGTTGCCCGAGATTGACTATCTCACCGTGCACACGCCGTTGACGCCGGACACGAAAGATTTGATTGGCATTCCACAACTTGAAATCATCAAGCCTGGCGCGCGGTTGATCAACTGTGCTCGTGGGGGCATCTACAACGAAGAAGCACTTGTCGAAGGACTTAAGTCCGGCAAGCTCGGTGGCGTTGCGCTCGACGTCTACGCGGACGAACCCTGCACTGAAAGCCCGCTCTTCAATATGCCGAACGTCCTGTGTACGCCTCACTTGGGCGCCAGCACGGAAGAAGCCCAAACACAAGTCGCGGTCGAAGCCGTTGAGCTACTGGTGAAGTTCCTGCAAGAAGGCGAAATTCGCCATTCGGTAAATACGGCGCCGATCGATCCGAAGACTCTTGCTTCACTGCGAGGATACCTTGATGTCGCACATCGACTGGGGCGTCTGATCGACCAGTGGCACCGAGGAAAAATCAAATCGTGCACATTGCGTTATCGAGGCGGTGTCGCCGGCAGCAACACAAATCTGTTGACCTCATCGTTCTGCGCGGGGCTAACCGAATCGGCTTTGGAAAACGTAAACATTGTCAACGCACAAGTGTTGCTCGAGCAGCGAGGAATCAAGATTGTCACCGAAAGCTCTCCAGAAACCGGTACGTTTAAGTCTTCCATCACTGCGGAAATTGAAACGGATTTGGGACTCTTCACCGCTGGCGGAACCCTGTTTGGCAACAACCTGCCGCGCTTGATTCTGTTGGACGAACACCGACTAGAAGCATATTTGGATGGCATCCTGTTGATATTTGCTCATGACGATATCCCCGGAATCATCGGTAGCGTCGGCAGCATTTTTGGCAAACATCATGTCAATATTGCTCAGATGAGTGTGGGAAGAGCAGAGCCTGGCAGCAAAGCCGTCGGTGTATTAAATCTCGACGGAGAACCGTCAGCCGACGCAATCTCGGAAATCGAATCGCACGAGCACATTCACAGCGTGGCGGTTGTGCAGCTGCCTGCGGCGGGAGTTCTGCCCGACTGGCTGTAGCAGCGACATATTCGTCACATTCGGATGCCAGTGTGAAACTCTTTTGGCTGCGCGTCTCCACAAGATTGAGTCGTCGTTTCATTTGATTATCGTGGGATGAAGTATCGCATCACGCGACCATCATCTTCGGTGACTCTTTTGAAACGGCGAATTCATGCAGCTAATCGTCGCACTAGCGATTATTGCCAGTGTCCTAGTTCCCGACAGCAAGTTCGAGTTGGACTTGTTGTGGCTTCGCATGGGATGTTGTCTTGCGTTACTTGCCATCCCAGCAGTCTTTGCCGCTCGTTACTCGCGACTGATCGAAACAGAAGTCAGCACCGACATTTTCGTGCAATCGCTTGTTCGGTTCGAACGACTGTTTTTACTCACTTGGTGCACAGCGGTCAGTTTCGCATTCTTCTTGTTTGATTGGGTGCCGTGCGCCTTTAGTACACCGTGGATCTCGTCGAGCGCGTTTCTGATTCGCTCGCTAGTTGCGTGTCCGATTCTCGCATCCGTAGTCTTCTACTGGTGGATGATCGCGTGTCTTGAATCGAAACACTTATTGACGGAGTCTAACCGCCGCCCGCCTGAACCGTGGCGTGAGAATCTTCGAATCGTTTGGATTCAGATTCGGCAGATTATGTTGCTACCGATGACGCCTGTTTTCGTTATTCTGCTGATCGACGATTTATTAAAGCTGTATCCAGCAGCGGCCGAATATCGAGCCGTAGTTTTCGGGGCGATTGTCGCGTCGCTGCCCTTCATTCTGCCAAGCATTCTCCGAAGTTTGTGGGATTTAGAGTCATTGTGTGGAGAGAAGCGACACCGTGTTTTGGCGGTCGCAGATCGAATGCGAGTCCATGTCGCAGATGTCTGTTTGTGGAAAACTGGAAACCGAAGCTTGAATGCTGCCGTCGCCGGAGCATTTCGCAGAACGCGAATCCTATTGTTGTCCGACGCGCTCGTTGATTCGTTCAACGATACCGACTTGGAAGCAGTCGTCGCTCACGAGATGGCACACGTCAAACATCGGCATATCGTCACGATGCTGCTTACGCTGGTGTCCGCCGGACTAACAGCTGTTCTCTGCATGCAGATTTTGGATCGGCAGGAAATCCATCCGTCAACCAACGCGTCACTACTGGTTCTAATCCCTGTGATAGCGATTTGGCTACTGCTGCATCGATTCATCGCGCGCAGCTTTGAGCATCAAGCCGACGTGGAAGCGTGTCTCCAATTGACGACGACAATCGCAACCAAGCCACCGGCTGCGAATTCGCAAACCGATAGCGCGGTCTTCACGTTCGTGGAAATGCTTCGCAAGCTGGCTCCGAACGGAACCACCGGCTCGGACTGGTGGCACCCGTCGATCGACACACGGATCGCAACATTGAAAGAGATCCATCAGGACGACACTGTCCGAGAGGAATTCGAAGGTCGGATCCAGGCCATTAATCGTCTCGTGCACGGGAGCGTCGTATTCCTTTTGTTAGTCACAACCGGTCTTGGCCTGCTGGGTATCTAATGTCGAAGACCACGATCGCAGGTCGTCGTTCTAGGCACGGAAAGCACAACTGGTACATCCGGACGTGCAACGCTGAATCTTTTGCCGTTTAGACCCTAAGGTTTGGCCAACCGGTACCGTGTAACCGATAGCAATGTTGAAGTGCACAAATCGGGGCATCCTCCTTTAGATCTCGACAAAGACAAATATGACGACCAAAACAATCTATCCCGTTTCACAAAACACCAGCATACTGCTAGACAACATTCACGACGCGTTGTCACAGAGTCCCTACCTGACTCGAAAACTAGTCCACTGCGAAGAAATGAATGGTCGCGTGATTGTGAAAGGTCGAGTCGGTACGTACTTCCAAAAGCAAATGGCAACAGAAGTTCTCCGTAACATTGATGGCGTTGAGCAGATCGAAAATCGCCTGGAAGTCGTTTGGCGATAACTCAATATCTTGTCGTCTCGTGGCCTCACGCTCGTACGTTCTCGCTTATGACAACGAGCGCTTCATTCTTTGCCAACTCAACGATGCCGCCGTCGTAGCTGCGTTCTGTGTTCGAATCAAGCAGCACTTTTCCCGTAACGGAAATGGAATGCGAGTCTGGGATCTGTTCTAGCGTGCCCTCCAGCCGCACGTGAACAGAAATCGTGCGTTGGTCTCGAGCATAGTTCAGCATGAAATAGTTTGCTTCAACATCAGCGGAGACGGTTAGTTGATTGGATGAAATCATTTGGTCTTCCCGCAGGCGCTTCCGGAGTGATATCAGTTGGCGATACCAATCGGTTACGCTCTCGTCGCGAATTGACGAATCGTGGCATTTGGCGGAATGAAACGCTTTTGGATCAGAGGGCGAAACGGCTCCGCGCCATTGGTGTTGTGGATATTCCGCCGCGCGGCCTCGATCAACTCGTTTTCTCAACGCCCGATCTTCGAAGTCTACAAAGAACGGAAACGGGCTTTCCGACGCGAACTCTTCGCCCATGAACATCATCGGAATCGCAGGATACAGCATGAACAGCACGGCCGCAGCTTTTTGAAACTCGACTGACGTTAACTGGTGAATCCGTTTGCCATGAGGATGATTGCCGACCGAATCGTGAGTCTGCAGCGCGACGATCAATGATTCCAAATAACTCTTGTTCGAACAAAGCGTCAGTTGCTCGCGGCCTCCACTATCGATTCGAGTCACGGTGGGACCGGTGTAAATGAATCCGTGAGTTAGTGATTCGTGCAAGTCTGCACATCCGTTGTACGAGCGATGCGTCAACTTCACGTCGCTGGTTCCCAGAGCATAGACCGAATGCATGATATCGTCGCACCAGCACGCACAATAGGGATCTCGATCAGAAGTTGCGTCGCCGACCGCCAGAGACTTGTCGAAGATGTTCGCTTCAGCGATCAAGTGGATTTCTCGATTAGCTTTCGCACGGAATTCGGCCACGCGGTCTCGGATTTCGTCCAATATCGTGTAGTCGCTGTCGTCGAACATGAAATGAACAGCGTCCAACCGCAATCCATCCAAATGAAAATCGCGAAGCCAGTAAATTGCGTTTTGCACAATGTAATCGCGAACATTCCGTGCGTTCCGGCCATCGAAGTCGAAAGCTTCTCCCCACGGAGTTCGGTGCTTGCGCGAATAGTATCGACCGAATTCGGCAAGGTAATTGCCTTCGGGCCCAAGATGGTTGTAAACGACGTCCAGAATTACAGCCAAACCGACATCGTGACACGCGCCTACCAGCGCACGAAAATCATCCGGACTCCCAAACGTGTTTCTTGGAGCAAATAAGTTCACTCCGTCGTAACCCCAATTCCATTTGCCCGGCGATTGAGCCACGGGCAACAACTCAATCGCGGTCACTCCAAGCTCGACAAGCTCGGGCAGCCGCGCAATCGCAGCACGAAATGTCCCCTGTTCGGTAAACGCACCGATATGAAGTTCGTAAACGATCAGGTCAGACTTCGGCACACCTTTCCATTTCGAATCGGTCCACGGAAACTGAGCGTGGACGATTCGAGAATCGCGATGCACTCCATGCGGCTGGCAACGAGTCGCGGGGTCAGGCCGTCGAGTTTGTCCGTTCAGGATGTACGAATACTTGTCGCCAGCTTTTGCCGATAGAGTTCCTTCGAAATAGCCTTTCGCATTTGGTGCTTTTGGCAGTGTGTGAATGGCGTGTTCGCGATCGTGTGATTTGATCTCAACCGAAACCTCGCGATGCTTTGGAGCCCACACGCGAAAATGTGTCTGCCGAAACGTGACTGGTGTGGCTCCAACGCGATTTCCAGTACTGGCAGAATGATCACGAAATAGTTCAAACCACCGGCAACCGTCAAGCAATCCGCTTGTTGCGAACCGATCGGCCAGGAAAACTTGCTGTGACGAGCCGCCATACGCGGCGTGAACGGCGTTCGCGATTCCGGATTGAGCGTTGCCGACAACAACGGATCGAAACCCGGCAGTCAATGCGTCCAAATCGTTCCCGGAGTCACCTGCAAACAAGATTGATTCGATCGGAGTGTTTGACTGATCGGCCCACCATTTTATCGCGTTCCCTTTTGCGGCTCCCTTCGGAACGATGTCAATTAACCCTTCGCCGGTATCGACATCGATGCTGTAAGCTACAACGAATGGCACACGAAGTCGCTCAATGATCGCTTCAATTTCCCGCACGACTTCGTGCAGTGCATTAGCAGAAGCAGTCAGTGCAAGCTTGAACTCATTTTGGTTTTCTGGACTACGATAATGCAGATCTGAGATCCCTTCGACCGATTTCGCGAACTCGCTGATTGGGAAGTCAGCAACTTGCTGTCGAACATGTTCTTTATAGCCCAAGCATTCGACAAACTGGTCGCACTCATTAGGCGTGCAAAAGACAGTTCCGGTATCACAAATTAGGACATGCGGCTGAGGAAGCTGCCAGGTTTCGATTGCGTGCAATGCTGACTCTAATCGCCGACCCGTGGCATAGATCAGTGTGGGCGGTTCACGCTCGATGAGTTCAACGAGCGTTGCTAAATCGGCCTCGTTATCGCGATTGCCAGCCAAAGGCAGAAGCGTACCGTCCAGGTCCGTGGCGAGAACTTTAGTGTCGTGCTCAGAAGTGAATCGTTCGTCCATGCTGATTATGTATTTCTAAAGTAGGCTCGGAACAAGCGAGCAATTCGCTCGGCACACATAAGTGTTTTCCCCGCGCTGTTCCGGCCGGTGTCATTTTGGGGGATCAGCTTTCCTATCGACTGCCGAAACTGTAGCTCGCATCCAATCCCGCGTTTTTGATGCTTGAACCATCTTTACTCGGCTGCCGGAACTGCGCGGCACGACGTTTTTTTCTCATGGGCGAAACGCTCTCGCCGCTTGTTCCGAGCCTACTCGGATGTCAGGAAAGCGATCAGATCACGTAGTTCGTCATCCGACAGTAGCGTGTCGAAACCCGTGGGCATGATCGATGTTGCCAAGTGTTGCCGGGCAACAATTTCGGCGGCGGCAACTTCGATTTGGCGGCCGTTCGAATCGATTAGCTTTTCCAGTCCCGAATCGGCTGGCCCATCGATCGGCAAACCAACGTGCGCGTTTCCGTTTTCGGTGGTGATCGAGACGGGAACGTATCGCGGAGATATTTCACGTGACGGCGTGAGAATCGATTCCAGCAGGAACCGCTTAGTGGCGCGAGAATTAATCGTGGTCAAATCGGGACCGACCGTCGAGCCACGGCCATCATACGTGTGGCAGCGAGCACACGCTGTTCCCGCAGCTCGAAAGAAAACTCGTCGCCCCGCCGCAGCGTTACCTTGTCTATCACCCAATCGTTTTACCCATGCTTCAATATCGTCAGCAGCTGGTCGCGACGAGTCATCGATGGCTTCGTCACTTTTTAGTCGACGCAGGACACGTTCCGCTTCGACGCGGACTGCCTTAGGCAGTTCCGCATTGAGGAGCGGATCGAGCCTGAGCCCGAGATCAATTTTGCGAATCCCGCTGACTGCGTCGGCTCGCAATTCCGGCAAGACCGAGTCTTCATTGGCAAGCTCAATCAGCTGGTCGTGACTATCGTCTCGAAGCGCCAAAACGCGTATCGCTTCGCCAGCCAGATTGACGTCTGCTCCCAATGCCGCCGCCATCAACCAGTCAGTGGTTAATGTGTCATGATCGACCGGCAAATACTTCAGCGCGGCGAGTCGAACCGATGGAGACGTTTTCTCATCACGCAATAACACACCGATTCGGTCGTGAATTGTCTTTGTGTCTTTAGATGCTTCGCCCTGGTCGAGCCAAGCCAACGTCGCGGCGGCGGACGACAGACTTCTCGCATCCGCAGCGTTTTCCAACATTTGCAAAACTGTTGGGCGGAACGACGTCAATTTAGCATCCGCTACAACTCGCAACGCGTACAACTGAACGTCCGAATCAGAATCCGACAACGCATCGGACAAGTACGGAACGATGGCGGCCGAACTTTGCCAACGAACTGCTTGTAAGAATCCGATCTTTTGCCGTGTGGTGTTGAGTTCGTCCCAACTGACGCGCCGCAGGTTGGGCGACTTGGTCAATCCGGCAACAGCAGCTTGACGACTGTACGGATCATCGTGATCTAAATCAGACAGTTGAGCATTTTCGCGAAGTGCAATCGCCTCTGTTTCTTCCGAGGTTTTCCTGGGAAAACGCAGTTCAGCAATTTTTTCGCTTGGCTTAAGTCGCCAAATTCTGCCTTGGCGATGAACCGGATAACTGCGGTCAACCCAATCGGTGAAATAGATGTTTCCGTCGGGTCCCAGCTTCATACCGACCGGCCGAAAATCTTTGTCGCCTTGCACGATCACCGTCCGTGTCGCCGCAACAGTGGCGTTCGCCGAATTCAATTCGTACGACTCAATGCGGTGGTCTCCCCAGCTCGCGACAAGCAACCGCCCGTTGTACGGAATGATTTCGCACGGTGCTTCACCCGTTCCAACAATTGGCCCCAATGTTCCAGGCAGATCGCCTGTCCAAGTTTGATGCGGATGTCGCCCCGAACGACCGTAGCGAAATTGGTATCCGTAGTCGGCCGTTGGAACAACATGGACCAGCCGGCACGGCGGGCTTCCGTCCGGATCGTTGTCGACGGAATAAAGTCGCCCTTCGGTGTCAAAGCAGTTTCCAAACGGATTCCAAAAACCAGTGGCGTAACGCTGCAGATCAGAGCCATCCTTGCGGCAATGAAACACACTTCCGCCGTCTCCGTGGCCAGTGAATCGAGACCCATCGCTTGCGACTACTTCGAACGGAACGCCGAGGTTCTCGCCCATCCCGAAATACAGTAGTCCGTCTGGGCCAAATGCCAAACCAGACAAACCATTGTGCGGATAATCGCCTACCGTCTGCAGCGTCACCAAGCTGGTTCGCTGGTCGGCCTTGCCATCGTTATTGGTATCTCGCAAGCGGAAGATTTCGCTGCGAGTCGCGACATAGATAGAGCCATCCGCGTCGGCCGCGAGACTCATCGTATGCGTTAGCCCTTCGTAGAACGTTTCGATTTTCGAGACACTCGAGCCATTGCTTGTCAATGTAAACGCCTGGATCCGATCGCCGGCTGGTCCGTCATAATTGTCGGGACGTTGATGCGTATGAGACTCAACGACGAGCATGCGGCCGCCCGAGTCGAACGTGAGGCTGATCGGCGTGACGATCTGTGGATGCTCAGCCACCAGCTCGATGGAAAAATCATCGGTCAGCATTCGAGGCTCAACGCCGCAAACGCCACTGCAGAAAATGCAAAAGAAAAGTACTGCGAGTGAACGCACACAACAACGATCAAAGGTTCCATTCACCGAGTACGACATGCTTTGTTTCCTCTTTCTCCAAGCGGCGAATTTGAATCGCGACTTTATCGCCCGGAATGTTCTTGGCGATCTCTTTCATCAGCTCATCAAAGGTTGAAATCGGAACGCCATTGTACTGGGTAATTATGTCGTCGACTCGCAGTCCACCTTGCTGTGCCGCCGTCCCCTCGCCAACGTAATTAATCTTGCATGGCCCTTCTGACGGGCAACTGATACCCAAGAATCCTCCCTCCCGAGAATCAATTTCGACTCGCAGGTTTGTTTGGATCTGCGCAAGTTTTGTCGGATCGAGCCTCGTACCGTAAAGTGCGACTCGCCTCAGTCGAGGGTTTTCGGCGATCAAGAGTTTAAGCTCGTCGATCGCGTTTTCATCAAGAGGCGTGTACAAGATTTCAACTACGCTTAAATCTTGTAAGTTGCGTAACGCTTTGATGCTCTTGCTAGTGATTTTCGTTTTCGTCAAACGAACAGCTTGAATGCCGTCCAGCGTCGAAAGCTGATTAAGCCACTCGTCGTCATAGTCTGGACCTTGCAGTATCACTAGCCACTTCGAGTCGACTAACATCGGTTCGACGTAGTCAGAAGCGGCATTGATCACCCAGCGAAGTTGAGCGACATCGCTGAGTTCGCCGCGCCAGTCGTTGTCGAACGAAATGGCCGGCATGCGGCGAGTCTGCGTTGCCTGAATGCGCATCGTCGCTGTCTCGATGACCGTGCCAAGCCCACGTAAATAGGCAACCGCCCGATCGCGTCGGTAATTCGCCATCGCTACCAAAGCGGCGTTTGCTCGCTTGGCGGCTGCCGTTGCACGTTGCGATGCCAGTTTTTCCAAAGCGTTGAACGCTGCCGTTCCAGTCACGTAGTCTGTGTCGCTCGCCAATTCTTGAAGAATCGTGATGCCTCGCGTGATGACTTCCAGGCTCGCAGTCGGGATCACGTCGGTCAGCGGTTCGATCACATGCTTGCCCGCGGCGATGAGTTTTTCTGTGGCGAGCCGTCGTACGATGTATCGATCCGAATCGAGTTCCTCGATCCATTGTGCGACTTTGTCCGAAGCAACCTCGCCAGCGTTTTCATTCGATGCCGATTCTGCGTCTGGCGACTCAGGCTGAACAGCGGTTTCGTCCGGAGTCTTTTCCGAAGGCATCTCTTGGGCCGCGGCACTTGCAGGAAATCCGAAGACGCATGCCAGCAAAAAAGCCGTCCGTGCCCAAGCTGCGAGCGTCTGTCCGAACGTCCTTTGTTTCAAGTTGATCATACGGCTCTCCAAGTCGGCGTCAGCAGGTACGCGACAGCGTCCCAACAGTTATTGTGTCACAATCTGATCGCAATAGCACCTGGATTGACGATCTCCCGTCGCAATTCGTTCCGAGCTAGCGGCTCTTTTCCAGCGACGGTATCGACAGCCGGCTGTAATCATCAAACCGAAACGTCGAAATAATCGCCGGACGCGTCGACGCCAAGTAATAAGCCTGGGGTGTTGAAAGTTCGAACAACGTGGCAACGTCGACACTGCTCGAACGAACGCCTGGGATGCCGAGCATATCCGCAACCGTGACAGGCGCCGCGTATCGCACAACCTGCGCTTTGTCTGTGTCTAGCCCGGCAAGCTCGGCTGCTCGATCGATTGCATCTTCGATGAAACCAAGTTCGTCAACTAGTCCAACGCGTTTTGCTTTTTCTGCAGCGAACACTTCGCCGGTCGCCAGTTCGTCTAGCTTCGCGGGATCATCTCGGAACGCGGGACGCCCTGATTTGATGACGCCCTTGAACCGATCGAACGCGGCTTCGAGATACTCGTCAAGAACCGCTCGATCGTCGTCGGTGATCGGCTTCGTCATGCTGAGCATTCGTTTTCGGGGATGAGTCGCGATGGAATCGTCCTTCAAGTTGTGGTCTTCCATGAAACCGCTCACGTCATAGTGAGGAATGATCACGCCGATCGACCCAGTCGTTGTTGTCGGTTCGGCGTAGATCGATTTTTCCTGGTCGCCGACCGCCATGGCGACGTAATAGCCGCCGCTCGCCGCGACACTTCCCATGCTGACCACGATTGGGATTTCGCGCTGCTCGCGTAACTGGGTCAAATGATGGTAGATGTAATCGGAGCCCGTGACCGTGCCGCCCGGCGAGACAACTCTCACGACCACCGCTTTGACGTTTTTGTCTTTGCGAATCCGGTCGATTTGCTTTTTCACATAGCCGCTGCCGTCCGCGATCACTCCAGACACCGACAAAATCGCGATCTTTTCTGCCCCGGAATCGGTCGAGCCTGAGACGTACGATTCAGTCAGCCCATGCGACGTATCGAAAAAGTTCGTGTGCACTCTTCGCAGGCCGAGCAACGCCACGAGTGTTACTGCAAATAACGTCCAACCAAGCCACATCATCCACCGACGAAGCGACACCTGTGGCGAGTGTACCAGAACGACTTGGACCGGCTGGCCTTCCAGCAACGTGCCAATCGCTGCTTTCTGCGCAGAAGACGGAGGTGAGTCGCCTTGGGACGAATTCGGTTGCTCAGGAGGAACGTTGTCCATCAAATCGTGCCTTTATGTTTGTCGAACGGATTGTTGAACCATTTTTGCTGTGCGAAGTCGCACGGAATCAAGCTTTGAACCGATGGTGAAACTCTTGGAAATTGTAGGTTGCCCGATGTGATTTCCAACCGATCGGTACAAGCGTTGCTGGCGTTGGATGCTGACAATTGGGCGTCACTTCCTGAAATCGGCGCTGGTGTTGCCTAAAAACGCTGTTCGGCGGTAAGCTATCGAGCTTTCACGAAATACTCAAGCTTCTTAACCTACCCGGAGGGTTCGGTGTTAGTTGCCGCATCAACGGATTGTTACCCAGAGATTCCCCTGCCAGAAGTCTTCGAAAAGCTCCTGGACCTTGAATACTCGGCTGTCGAAATTGCTGTTCGCGAAGATGGTCAATTGAAGCCTAGCGATGTTGTCGCTGACGTCGAACGCTGCGTTGGACTTTGCCGAGATACGCATCGCCTGGAGATTACTGGCTACGACGTGCGCATCGACGCGACTGGCGACGAATTCTACGAACAGTTCACCGCCTGCTGCCGACTGGCAAAGGCGACCAAGGTCGCATCGATTACGGTTCCGTCGGCTGTTCACGGAACGCCGTTCAATGAAGAAGTTGAGCACCTGCGCCGACTCGTCGCGATCGCCACATTGGAAAGCGCTTGCGTCAGCATTCGCAGCGAGCTCGGTCGGCTGTCGGAAGACCCAGATACTGTCGTCGTGCTATGCGACAACGTAAAAGGGCTCGGCGTAACGCTCGATCCGAGCCACTACATCGCTGGACCGCATGCACACCGCGGATTCGAAAAATTGGACAAGTACACGTACAACGTCCATCTTCGCGATTCAGATAAAGACCACCTGCAGACTCGAGTTGGGCAGGGCACGGTCGACTACGGCAAGATCATCTCAGGCTTGGAAAAAGTCAATTACGATCGCGCGTTAGTCGTCAACTTGAACCGTCTTCCCGAAATCGACCACGACGCGGAAATGAGGAAGCTGCGGTTGTTGCTCGAAAGTCTGCTCTAGTCAGACAGAAAAACTCTGTAGATGGGAAGACCGAGGCTCCTGCCGAGCCCGCCGGTGTGCTATGCTCGCGTCCCGGTATCGTTCCGAATCAAAATCCTGGGCAATTGCGATGAGCGTAACCTCCAAGCCGTTTGGCAAGACTTCCGATGCACAAGAAGTTTTCTGGTTTGAATGCACTAATTCAAACGGCTACAAACTTGGACTGCTGAATTACGGGGCTCACATCGCTCGATTTGATGCTCCTGATCGAGATGGAAATGTCGCCAACGTCACGCTTGGGTTCGACAGTCTCGATGGCTATCTGCAGCGGCATCCCTATTTCGGTTCAACAGTCGGCCGATTCTGCAATCGAATCGCGAAAGGAAAATTCTCGATCGACGGAGTCGAGTATTCCCTCGCGCTCAACAACGGTCCGAATACGCTTCACGGTGGCGACAAAGGATTCGATCGCTATGTTTGGGACAGTGAAGTCGTAGATAGTGCCAACGAAGCGGGCGTCATCTTCCGGCGTCACAGCACCGACGGCGAAGAAGGCTATCCGGGGAATGTCGATGTTGTTGCAAAGTATACGCTGAATGACGCCAATGAACTCACCATGGAGTTTTCAGCAACGACCGACAAGACCACAACGATCAACCTGACCAACCATTCCTATTGGAATCTTGGTGGAGCCGGGTCGGGTAAGATTTTGGATCACGATTTGCAAATCCTCGCCGATCAATTTGTCCAAGTTGACGACAACCTGATTCCGACCGGACAGCTCGCCGCGGTTTCTGGCACGCCTTTGGACTTCACGGCTGCGCAGACGATCGGTTCACGTATTGCCCAGATCGATGCGC
>JAGQPC010000936.1 GCA_020426925.1 Planctomycetales bacterium
GTCGATGAATATCAGGATACGAATCTGGCTCAGTATGCGATCGTGCGAGCTTTATCGATCGATCATCCAAACCTGGCTGTCACGGGCGATCCTGACCAGTCGATTTATGGTTGGCGTGGAGCCAACATTCACAACATTTTGGAATTTGAAAAAGACTATCCAGAAGTCACCGTTGTTCGCTTGGAGCAAAACTATCGCAGCACGCCACGAATTTTACACATCGCAGATTGCCTGATTAAGAATAACTCGAAGCGTCTGAAGAAGTCGCTGTTCACGGAAAATGAAGACGGACCTCCTGTGCGGCTCGCGACCTACGCGACTCAAAAGGAAGAGGCGGAAGAAATCGCGGATCGGATTGTCGCGGAAGTCGATTCGGGTCATCGCCGATTCCGCGATTACGCCATCTTCTACCGAATCAATGCCCTGTCGCGATCCATCGAACAAGTGTTTCGCGAACGAGGCATTCCGTTCCAAATGGTCAATGGAGTTGAGTTCTATCAGCGGAAAGAAATCAAAGACATCTTCGCGTATCTGCAATTGATCAACAATCCACGTGACGACGTGGCGTTTCTGCGGATCGTAAACGTCCCCGCACGAAAGATCGGAAACGTCACGGTTGACCGACTGTCGGAATACGCCCGATCGCACGGACTGCCGTTGTTGGAAGCGGCCAGACAAGCGAGCCAGATCGAATCGCTTTCAAAAGCGGCAGGTGGAAACATCACGAAGTTCGTTTCTCTTATCGACACGTTCAGCGAAGTCGCGCACGGCGCCGTCGAAGCAACCATCGGTCACATTCTTTCGGACACTGGTTATCGAGATCTGCTAATCGAATCGACAAATCCGGAAGACCAAGATCGCCTTGCCAACATCGAAGAGTTGCTGACGGACGCAAACGAATTCGACATGCAGAATCCTGGAGCAGGACATTTGGAATCGTTTCTTGAGGAACGAGCTCTCGTCAACGACACCGATGCTTTCGAAGGTGAAGCCGACCGAGTAACGATGATGACGTTGCACGCGGCAAAAGGGCTTGAATTTCCTTCCGTCTTCATCATCGCCGTCGAGCAAGGCCTGATTCCGCACGAAAGAAGTTTGCCGACGGGGTTAGAAGAAGAGCGGCGTTTGCTGTTTGTTGGCATCACACGTGCCGAGCGTGAACTGCAGCTAAGTTTAACTCAGCTTCGTTCATTCCGCGGAAGTGTCAATCGAGTCGTCCCCAGTAGCTTTCTGATGGAGTTGCCGAGGAGCGAAATGGATACCGTCGAACCTGCACAAAGCTACAGCTACCAGCCCACCGACGATTTTTATCAGGACGATGAATACGAAGAGGAAGTTTTCGAACAACGCGAATCGGATAGCAAGTCTCAACCGTTTGGGATCGCCGGAATTACAACGGCAACAGCGATATTTTCGCAAGCGAACGACAGCGAGCAGCAGTCGGCCGATGACCTTCCGAACGTCGATCCCGGCGTATTTAAGATCGGCATGCCTGTCATCCATCCGGAGCACGGTCCGGGAAAAGTCGTCGCGTTAAGCGGCAGTGGCAAGAACCGCACTGCCACGATCAACTATGCCGCCGGAGCTGGTCAACGAACCGTCGTGCTCAAGCACAGTCCAGTGCGTCCGATCGGTTCATAATAAGCTTGCGCGGTTCCGGCCCGTATTTTGGGGGAATCACGTTGTCGCGCCGCACGCAAAATCACCTCCTTTGAGAGATTTACGCGGTGAAGTCGTAGCATCGGTGCCAATTTTCGTGGTCGGTTGTTGCATTTCGATTATCTTGAACAGATGGACATCTGTGAGCAATTCAGTATCGACAAGTTGGTTGGGCGAGTGATTTCGCTTTGCGTTACCTGGTCGATTGCAGCCAGCGCCCACGCGGAATTCAAAATCGATGTCACGATTGAGTCGCCTGGAGCGTTTACCAGTAGTCGGCGAGCGTTACTGGATGAAAATCTTCAGCGAGCGACGCGACTTTGGGAAAGCGTAATTCTTGGATATGACGAACTTGACGGCGATGTAAGTTTTCCGCTGACCGTCGTTCCGACGCATACCGGACTCGCGGCGGCTCAAACCGATACCATCCGAGTCATCAACGATACGTTCATCGCAACATCTGGGACGATGTTCGTGAATGTTGATGAGATCGAGAACATCGTCACTGGCGTAGGAGTTGCTCCTGGCGTCAACACGTTTGACGAATTGCTCGCACATGAAATTGGCCATGCTCTTGGGTTCGGTACGCAGTGGGTCAATAATGACTTGTACGAGAACGGGACCGGGAGATACGTCGGCCAGTATGGACTCGACGCCTATCGAGCCGAATTTGACGCAGCGGCAGAATTCGTTCCAGTCGAATTGGCTGGCACTGGTGGTTCGGCGGATGCGCACTGGGATCAGTTGTTTCGTAGTTCGCCACAAGAAGGCAATCCTGCGGATCCGTATTCTCTGAATCCGCTCGTTGGGATCACGGATGCTCGAGGGCGCGACCTCGCCCAAGACATTATGTCTCCAGCCTTGGACGCCGACTTTGGCGAACCGTTTCTGAGCAATACGACAGTTCAAGCGATGCGTGACATCGGATTCGACGTGGTTGCTTCGTTTCCTTTCGTGGGCGACATCGACGGCAACGGATTCATCGAGATCACCGACGTGGATGCGCTCGCCAAATTGATTGCCGTTCGAAGTGCAAATGTAATTTACGATTTGGACAATGACGGAACAGTTTCCAGCTCGGACCGCGAGACGCTGGTGCGAGATATTTTGGGAACCGATTACGGTGACGCGAATCTTGATGGTCTGTTCAATTCTTCGGACTTGGTTCTCGTTTCGCAGGCTGCCGAGTACCGAGACGATATCGAAGGTAATTCGACCTGGCGCACCGGGGATTGGGATGGCGATTTGGAGTTCGATTCGGGCGATCTCTTGATCGCGTTCAAAACCGGCCGTTATGAACAAGGACAGGCCTTGCTCGTGCCTGAACCGAACTTTGCCGTCGCTCTTGCGTTTATATCGATTGCCCGATTCCATCGATTGCGACAACGCGATTCCGTATAGTCCCATTGCTCGGATTGCACAGCCAGTGCTGCGCATGCCGATGGCAGGCAATTTCGTGAAATGTCTGGGCAAAAGCGTCTTCTGCCTTCGCGCGACATATGCTTTTCATGTCGGATCTTTTGCTCTCGATCACCTGTGCGAATTCCCCTGATCATGCCTGACGATGTCTGCGAAATGCCACCGTTACGACTGATCGTAGAGCGGCTGGAATCCCGCTTGCCACTTTCGGTAAGTACTAGTGTCGCGTCAGACACTGCTGAGCTGCCGGACTTGCATGACGTGTTTGCCGAGATCAATGCCGTCGCGTCCGAAGAAAACAGTGGCGAATTCACAGTCGCCGCGGGACTAACCGATTTGACCGGCCCCGCAGCGCTCGCCTTGTCCGGCGGCGAACAGATTGTCGCATACGTTAAACCGGGCCTCGACAGTCATCAAGTTATGGCCCGACGGCTAGGCGCCTCTCCCGGTAGTGAATTCCAAATAACAACCAATGCCGACGACGACTCGCGGTTGGCGATCGCTGAATCGAGTGAAAAAGGTTACACCGTTTTTTGGTCTAGAGGCACCAATATCCTCGCTCGTCAATTCGACCAAAACGACCAGCCCGTCGGAGCTGAACACTCGGTCATCCAAGCAAACGTCGCGTCCAACCTTTTTGCGATCTGCCATGACGGCGGAGTTAGCGTTATCTGGACGGAAGAGTTTGAGCCCGGGTACATGCAACTTCGCCACGTGACTCTGGACGATGCGTTTACAGTCGTCAACGACGAAGTATTGATTGGAAGTCTGCTCGGATCGGGCGTAATCGTCTCTGACTTTGACGTGCGAGCTTCTCCTGGCGGATTTTCTTACCAATGGATCGAACGAGATTTTCGATCCGGTCAACCACTGTCACTTAATGTCTACAGCTGGACGAACGAATCGGGTACGCAACCGATCTTTCGGTTTCCTCTGCCTGATAGCTTGCTTGCTGTTCCGTCCGCAATACTGATGGACGACGGGAATCTTGTCGTTGCAGGCTACAGAGCGACAGTCGATTCAGGCGAAGTGTTCTTTCAGGTTGCGGATCCGACGGGCGACGTTTTACACGACGAGGTAGTCGCAGAGTTGCCCGTAACTTCGTTCGCGTTTCCGACGATCGCTCATTTGAGCAACGGCACATTCGCCGTCGTGTACTACAATTCTGCAACATTGGACGGAGACCTGATTGCAGTTCAATACAACGCTTCTTACCAGCAACTCACGTCGTGGACAGTGAACGACACGCCAATCGTCTCACCAGCCGAACGAATGCTGGTCGTAAGCAATGATGGCTATTCTGTCTATCGTAGTGGCTTCACGCTGGACGGTTCGCCAGATGCGCTGATCCAACGCATCGTCCAGCCGCAATCGTCTGATTTGCAAGTCGTCATTGACGCGCAGCTTGTCCCTGAAGATGGTTATCTACAAATACAGGGAATACCTTATGACGCGGGACTCAGCCACGGTAATCGAGACGAAGTTGACGGCGAAACATGGCGAGTTCCGATTGACCAACTGGGATCGCTGCAGATTCTCAGCGACGAGTTTCTAAGCGAATATGATCTGCAAATATCGCTATTTAATGCTGACGGTGAATTACTTGCAGACTTCACAGCGTTAGTTGGATCGACCGATACGGATCGGCTGTTTGCGAGTCTTGACTATGACTTGGTCGATGGAGGCGGCAGCGATGATGACTTGGCGTTTTCGGGCGAATTCTCAGGATACCACGGCGAATGGGTGACGAGTGATCTCGCATTGATCACTGATTTGGGATCGCTTGAATCACTGTTTGTACGGAACATCGAGCGACTGATTTTCGCCGACGCCGAGTTCACAGTGGAAGAGTTTGTCGAACTGTTTTCGCAAGTCGCTGAACCTGATACCAACAGTCTTGAAGACAATAGTCCTGACACCCCGCCTGAGCAAGGCAGCACAAATACAAATCCGGAAGATGAACAAACAGTTGAAGAGGAAGTAATCGACGCCCCGTCAGACATCGACGACTCGATCTCGCCCGAAGTCGAACCTACCGACACGGAGCCCTCCGAGGAGCCGAACACCGCCGCCAAACCAGAGGAACCGTCGTCAATCGATCCTCCGCAAGAGACGGCCCCAACCTTCGGAACTTCTATTTTTGAGACTCAGCGAAATCAAGTCGCGTTCGCAATCGGTGGAATGCAGGGCTGGTTTCCACCAAGTCCAAATCTGCCTGGCGTTGTTCCTCCGCATTTAATCGGCAAGCACAATCTGGCAAAGCCGCACGTTCCTCTCGCTGCCGCGCAACAAGTTTCTGCTGCCCAGCAATCAGAAGCCTCGGCCAACGAGCGAAAAAGCATTGCCGCAGCCATTGCAGGAAAACTAGAAGACAAAGTCGCCGCCGCAACCGACGGTATCGCTCAAGCCAGACCGGCAGATCTTGATAGCGACAGTTCAGCTGACAAGACTACGGCTGCGTCAGATGCTCCTCAAGCAACCGCGAGGCTGTTCGCAGATTCCAGGCATTCGAAGACCTTTGGTGATCGAGATGGACCGGATCAACAAGAAACTCCAGACGACGTTCCCGCCACTACGCACACCGTAGGCGCACCGTCAAACACTAGTCCACTTGATCATGCGATGGTCATGGTTTCCATGATTGAGCCTCAGATGGAGGCGATGTCGGAAGCAGCCGCAGAGGTCAAAGCAGCGATTAAGAACGCCGCGTCAGACCACGAGCTAGTCACTGGAGTAGCAGTCGTCGTGGCGTCTGGAATCTCGATTGCTCAGGCAGCGTGGTTGCTCCGCGGAAGCGTCCTGCTGACCAAAGTGTTTTCATCGATTCCGGTTTGGGCCATGTTTGACCCATTGCCGATTTTATCAGGCGGTTCCAGCGTGAATCCCTCGGCGGCCCATCAAGAATCACTGAGCGACATCGCACAATCGTAAATTCGGTAGGAGCAGTTCGACACCAATGTTGAGGAACGACAGAAGGAAGCGAAATGAAGTTCTCACTCCCTGCAAGGATCAACTTTAGAAGTTGGAACGCTACAACGCGGATCGCGTTCGCGCTGGCAATGTGGTCATCGACCGTGCTTTTGGGCCTGCGCATGTTCGGCGTGATCGACGATAACATCGAACTTGTGCTTGAGTCTCGCGTAGATCGGTGTGAGGCGATTGCGTACGCGTGTGCGAAGCTCGCGAACAATGGCGACAAATATGGCGTGGAATCGATGCTGCAGTACCACGTCGAACGCTCGCCTGAAATCGTCGCTGCGAAATGTACGGTTGATGGCAAGACACTCTTTCAGTCCGCACACCACAACGATTCTCAGTGGAAGAACGATTCCGAAGATGCGTCGCTCACGTGCATTCGCATTCCGATTTGGAAAAAGGACGCAGTCACAAAGATACCGTCTGGCTTTGTAGATTTCACGTTCACGCCCCCAATTTCCTCAGGGCTGCCGGGATTTCTGGAACGACGCTCGATTCTGATTGCAATTCTTGCGACGGGCTTCAATCTTTTGGGGTTTATGTTCATCACGCGACGATGTTTCCGCGCTCTTGATCCGTCAAAAGTTGTGCCGGATCGAGTGCGATCGGCGCTCGATACTCTAGCCGAAATGGTGATCG
>JAGQPC010000937.1 GCA_020426925.1 Planctomycetales bacterium
TTCAATTCCTGCAACCACTCGAGGTTGCGGTGAACCATCGGCGCGCGAAAGCCATGTGCTGAATACTCGTTGATGGCCGAGTTGATTGCGGTAGCTCGTCGATCAAACGTTGATTTCGACGCAAACAGTTTCCCGTCGTGGTTGTAGCCATGAATGGCTATTTCAAATCCGCGATTGATCAAATCACTGACCAATCCCTTGTCAATTCTGTAGCCAGCGGGGACCAGCGTCCACGACGATCGAAAGCCAAGTGACTCTTCGATGTCGGCGATTGCCGCGACCCTTTTTAGCCCTTCTGCGGTCTCCACGTCATGCGTCAATACAAACGCGTACTGCGAATCATCGGGCCACGGATGAATGACAGCTTGGTCATCCTGAGCGCGAAGGTCAGCTGCCAATTGTTGCATGAATTCTTGTGGTAGGAACCAATTAGGGCGTACTTCGATTCCTTTGTTGCGACGTCGTTGCAACGACTGCCGCAGCCAGAGCGGGATAAAGCTACGCAGCGCGTAATACGCCTGAAATGCCGTGCTCAATTTTGCAGCCGACATGTCACGTTCGACTTGTTGTGCGAAAACCTTCGAATCAACGACAAAAGATGCGGGAAGGCCTCCGGCGTACAACTGATCTGTGTGCGACTGCGGGACGGTCAAATTGTTTACCTCTACTTTGATTGAAAAAGCGAATCGTAGAGATCGATCAGGTGTTGCTGCTGGTGTTGCCAGGCGAATTTTTCCTGGACTAGGTGTCGACCTTTCTTTCCCATTTCTATACGGCGGTCTGGAGAGTCGATGAGTTCGTTCGTCAGTCGGGCAAGTTCTAGCTCGTCATTGCACTTGGCATACAGTGCGGACTCTCCCGCAGAATGTCGGTTTTCTGGGAGATCAAATGCGAAGATCGGAAGACGCATGGCCATGTATTCCATCGTCTTGATCGTTGTACAGCTGTCATTGTACGGATTGCTAGGATCGGGCGTGATGGCAATGTCGAAGCTCGCAATCGTCCTCAGCAGATCATCGCCTGCCAGGTGTCCGGTAAATGTAATATTGTCGCTGACATTCAGTTGCTTTGCCAGTTCTTGCACATTGGAAAGCGCCGTGCCGTCGCCAGCGATCACCGCGTGAAAGTCTTCGCGACCTAAATCGTACCGCAGGTGCTTTACCATGCGGACCATGTAGTCAACGCCGTCTTGGATCCCGATCACCCCCACGTAGCCGAGAATAGCTTTTCCCATTGAAGCAAAAACGGAATTGGGGGCGACATCTCCCAGAAACCGCTCGCTCGGGCCGTTGCGAACGACGTAACATTTTTCCGGTGCTGCACCGCAGCGATTGATTTGAATGCCCGACTGCGTTTCATTGGTCGCAATTAGGCGATTTGCCCAGCGGCAAGCACATTTCTCAAACCAGCGAAGAGTGTTCGAAACTAGTCTGCTACCATGGCCACCACGTTGTGCTTCGTAGAGTTCCGGCGACAAATCGTGTGTGTCGTGAACGTATTTCTTGCCGAACAGCTGATAAAAACGTCCAATCAGACAGTAGATATCTGGCGGCGTATGTGAATGAACGGCATCAAACCCGTGCCGGAGAAACACCCACAGTGAAATCAAGAACGTGGCTGTAAGGCTGTAGCCATATTCCCAAATGTATCCCCAAAAACCGTTGAGTTCGGCAGGACATGGGTAGCGATAAACACGCACTCCATCGACAACGTCATACGACTTCGTGCTATCGCCTGTTGGACAGATTACAGTAACGTCGAAGCCTGCTTCCGTCAGCGAAGATGCTTCCAGCGCGACGCGCGTGTCGTCTGGATAACTGTTGTTTTCCAACAGCATCAAGATTCGTTTGGGCTTGGTCATGGTGTGAGAATGATGTTTTGTTGTAAAGACGAGAAGCTCGTTGTGGGCTCGCTGTCGATGTATCGTTCCATCCATTGCTCGACGCTTATCAAGCCCCAAAGTAGTAGAGAGTGATCTGCGAATGACGATTCGTGCTCGCGAACCAAACGCGACACGTAGTCTGCACTAAATAGTCCTCGCCGCCGAATCCGATCGACAGAAAGTAGATCGTTTACGATCGGTCGAGCTTCGTTGCGAAGCCACGTATCGATCGGAATAGGAAAGCCCTGCTTCTTGCGATGAATGATGCCGTCTGGTAAGTATCGAGCGGCAACCTTTTTCAGCAAATACTTACGGACCTTTCCGTTAAGTTTCATGTTTGTTGGTAGCGTTGCGGCGAACTCGACAAGCTTATGGTCTAGCAACGGCACTCGTGCTTCCAACGAGTTGGCCATCGTAAGTTTGTCGCCACGCAATAAAAGATAATCCGGCAACCACGTTTTGGAATCAGAATAGAGCATCCGATTCAGCGGAGCCTTCGAGCGGCATTGCTTCAAGTGCATTTCAACGGCTGAAACCGCGTGGTTGATTTGCTCCGAAAACGATGGCGTCATGATTTCACGCTTTGTGTCACCGTTAAAGAGCGGAAACCAATTTGTCATACGCGTTGCTTCATCGTGAATGCTCAGCGCATGCAATGCGATCTTTTGTCGACGAAGGCCTTGTAGCCGAGGTAGGACGCTTCGGATCGCAGCGCCGGCAAAACCAGGAAGAGCTTTAAACCACGGCGAATACTGCTCGCCAACATAGCGAGCGTAGCCTGCGAACAGTTCGTCGCCGCCTTCTCCGGTCAGAACCATTTTGACGTGCTGTGAAGCCAGATGAGCGACCATATAGGTCGCAATCGTGGCCTGGTCGGCGATCGGCTGATCAAGATGCCACATCACGCGTTCGGAGTGTTTGACGAAATCGTCCGCCGTGATGATCATTTCGAAATGTTCGGTTTTGAACTGATCCGCGACCATGCGAGCGTACGGAAGTTCGTCAGGTTCGTCACCTCCGGCGAACCCGACAGAGAACGTTTTGACCGGTTCAGAAAGTTCTCGGCTCATCAGCGCAACGATGATGCTGGAGTCGATGCCGCCGCTGAGAAACGCGCCAAATGGAACGTCGCTTCGAAGCCGCAAGTTAACCGATTCCTGCAGGATTGACTCGAGCTGATCTGCGTACTCTGCTTCGCTAAGCGGATTAGAATCTGGTTGCAGGTCGAAGTTCCAATATTGGCTCTCAACGGCCTTGCCGTTCTTGATCGTCAGGCTGTGACCTGGCGGAAGCGAACGAATCCCTTGAAACATCGTTCGCGGGCCAGGCACGTACTTTAGTGAGAGGTAATCTCCGAGAGCCTGCAGATCGATCGCTGCTTCGACTTGCGGATGATGTAGGATCGATTTGATTTCGGATCCAAACACAACCCCGTCAGGAGTCTCGGTGTAATAGAGCGGCTTAATTCCCATTCGGTCGCGAGCGATAAAGAGTTCACGCTGTTGATTATCCCAAACTGCGAACGCAAACATACCACGCAAAAAGTCGACGCATTTGGGACCGTGCTCTTCGAACAAGTGCACGATGACTTCTCCATCACCGTGCGTTTTTAGCTGATGGCCACGACTGAGCAGCTCTTCGCGTAACTCTTTGAAATTGTAGATCTCGCCATTGAACACGACGCCGTAACGACCCGACTCGTCGAACAGCGGCTGTTGGCCGGTCGATAGGTCGATAATGCTCAGGCGACGCATGCCCATCGCCAGCTCGCGATCACACAGCTCGCCCTGGTCGTCGGGACCTCGATGAATGATCGACTGCAACATCAGCGACAGCACGTCCGTGTCAGCCGGATGCTGATGATCGCGGTTTATGATTCCAGCGATGCCGCACATTGTGGCACACCTCCTCCCGACTGATATTGCTCGTGCCAGACGGCGAACACCATCAGCAACCAAATCTTGCGTCCGTGGTCCGCTTTGCCAACGCGATGTTCTGCTAGAATCTGCGACACCTTGTTCGGCTCGAAGATTGACGACGGCAACCGCCCACCACCGTACTCAAGATAGTCTCGTGTCATCTCCGCCAGACCGCGCCGGAACCAATCTCGAACGGGCACACTGAAACCTTGTTTCTTTTTCTTGCTCGTCTTCGGCGGTACGTGTTTGGCTAGAACGTCCCGTAAGATTGCTTTGCCCCGTTTGCCTTGAATCTTGAACTGCGAAGGCATGGAAGCAGCGAACTCAACCATTTTGTGATCGAGAAGCGGCGAACGTACTTCCAGCGAATGAGCCATGCTCATCCGGTCGACCTTAACCAAAATGTCATCCAACATGTACGACCGCACGTCGATGTCGGTCAGGCGACTCACAACATCGCGATCTGTCTGCTGCAACGTCGACCACAAGTTGTCCGGCAAGTACTGGTCACCCAGATAACTTGATTCGCTCAAGACGTCAGGAGTTAGAAGTTCATGCAGATCAACGAGATTCCAAATCGACGTTTTGTCGCGGTAGGCCTGGTTAAACGGCAGAGAACTATCTCGCAGTATCTTTGATACTCGTAGAGCTTGATATCGCAAACTTCCGGGCAGAAACTTTGCGGCCGTTCCAGCGAGCGCCGGCAAAACATGATGACCGAGGAAATGTGGAACTCGTTTTCGATAAGCTTGTGCGAAACGTGCACCCTGATACGACGAATATCCGCCGAAAAGCTCGTCGCCGCCATCGCCGCTGAGAATCACCGTTACGTGCTCGCGAGCTAAACGCGACACGTGATAGGTCGGCAACGCTGAATCGTCGCCGAACGGTTCGCCACAATGGTGAACGATCTTTTCGAGCGTTTCCGGGAGCGTCGAACGCAGTTCCTGCTCCGTTAGTTCGAGCACGTGATGCTCGGTGCCGAAATGGTCGGCGACTCGCTTCGCGTCATCCGATTCGTCC
>JAGQPC010000938.1 GCA_020426925.1 Planctomycetales bacterium
GATTGATGTTTCAGCTCGGGCTGGAGTCTTGGCGAATGACTCTGACGTCGAGGGATCACCGCTGCGAGCATCGTTGGTCGCCGGTGCATCGAACGGAACGGTGTCACTCAACGCTGACGGATCGTTTAGCTACTCGCCCAAAGTCGGATTCGTGGGCGTCGACTCGTTTCAATACAAAGCAACCGATGGCGAAACCGAATCTGATGCCGTAACGGTTTCTATTACCGTTGATCCGCAACCAATTGTGATCAGCGAAATGTTGGTCGCCAACGCTTCGTCGCTGGTGTCACGCGTACGGCCCACTGTCGACGACAATTTCCGGCGGGGCACCGAAGAGAATTTCGACTGGATTGAACTGAAAAACCCACTGGCGAGTCCGTTATCGCTGAACGGTTTTTATCTGACTGACGATCCAGACGATTTGACAAAGTGGCGAATTCCTGCAGGGACGACGATCGAACCGAACGGTTACTTGATCGTCTTCGCTTCAGGACTGAACGTGACTGATCCGGCTTTGGATGAGTTGGGATTCTTGCACACGAACTTCAAATTGTCGTCACCGGGCGAGTACACCGCAATCGTCGGTCCCGGCGAAGTCGCGCTGTTCGAAGTGAACTATCCTCGGCAAATCGCTGACATTTCATACGGCGTAAACGCGGCGGGCGAACTTCGATATTTCACGACACCGACTCCAGGCGAAAACAACAGCGGTACTGAGTTCCCAGCGACGGTAGCCGACACGTCGTTCAGCGTCGATCGTGGTTTCTACTCGGAAACGCAAACAGTCGAGATCGCGACAGAAACCGAAGACGCTGACATTTACTTCACGACGAACGGAAGCGAGCCGGCGCCCGACAATCCAGCGGCGACAAAATATGCGTCACCAGTGAGCATCTCGACAACAACCGTTCTGCGTGCAGCGGCGTTCAAAGACGGCCTTCTGCCGTCGAACACTGACACGCAAACTTACGTGTTCATAAGTGACGTCATCAATCAAGGGAACGAGCCGGCAGGTTATCCATCGCGATGGAAGAACTTGCCCAACTTGGGCACGCTTCCTGCTGACTACGAACTCGATCCCGAGATCACACAGAGTCCCAAGTACAAGGATTTGATGGACGATGCGCTGACGCAAGTTCCAACAATTTCGATTGTCACTGACATCGCAAACTTGTTCGATGAGGACACGGGGATTTATCAGAACCCGATGGAGTCCGGCATTAACTGGGAGCGACCAGCGTCCGTCGAACTGATCTATCCGGACGGAACTGTTGGGTTCCAGGCTAACGCGGGATTGCGGATTCAAGGCGGTGCAAGTCGCGAACCTCGCAAGTCGCCGAAGCACTCGTTCCGCCTGCTGTTCAAAGATGTCTACGGCGTGCCTAATCTCGAATACCCACTTTTCGGCGCGGACGCAGTTGACCAGTTTGACACGATTGTTTTGCGTGCAGGCTTTAACCAAAGCTACATCCATCACAACACGTTTTTGGGCGACAACCGAGGCCGAGCACAATACGTTCGGGACCAGTGGGCGAAAGACGCTCAACAGCAGATGGGCTGGAACGCGGCGCACAATTCGTACGCTCATCTTTATATCAACGGTATGTACTGGGGACTCTACAACCCAACCGAAAGACCGACGGACGATTTTGGCGCGTCCTATTTCGGCGGCGAAAAAGAAGAGTATGACGTCTACAACAGCGGCGAGTTGCTGGATGGAACGGCCGACGCTTGGAACGCCATGTGGGACGTCGTGCTCGATCGCAACTTGTCGGACGACGAGAAGTACGACGCCTTGCTCCCAATGCTCGATATGGATGCCTACATCGACTATATGCTGCTGAACCATTACGGAGGCAACGCGGATTGGGATGACCACAACTGGTACTCGATGCGTCGTCGCACGGACGATGGCAAGTGGTACTTCTTCATGTGGGATTCTGAGTTCATTTTCATCGGTGAAAACGACAACATGATTCGCACGAGCGATGGGCCTCGCTTCCCGGCTCGAATCATGCGTGACATCGCTGACAGTGTTGAATTCAAAGTGCGTTTGGCCGATCGAATTCAGCTGCACATGTACAACGGTGGAGTGCTGACTCCAGAGAACGTGACTGATCTGTGGAACGCCAGAAGCGACCAAATCACGAACGCGATTATCGGTGAGTCGGCTCGTTGGGGCGATTATCGTCGGGACATCGATCCGAATTCGTATCCGGCAGGTGTGCCGTTCGAGTTACTGGAACGAGACGTCCAGTGGATCCGTGAGCACGATCGATTGCTGAACGACTATTTCCCGGTTCGCACTCAGATTGTCATTGAGCAATATCGCGACCGCGGTCTGTTCCCGACAATCGAATCGCCAGTTTTCAGCCAGCGAGGCGGGACGGTTGACGCCAATTCCCCGATCTCATTGCAGGCGGCCGACGGAGCGAAAATCTATTACACGCTGGACGGAACCGATCCGCGAGTCATCGGCGGAGAAGTCAGTCCAAATGCGATCGAGTACACGGGACCAATTACGCTGGCGTCGGAAGCGACGATCAAGGCACGTGCACTTTCCAGCGATACGGAATGGTCGGCAGTCGATTCGGCAGCCTTTCTGTTTGAAACGGTAGCTGCAGATGCGAATAGTCTGCGGATCGCCGAAATTCACTACCACCCAGCCAGTCCCAGTGATGCGGAAATTGCAGCTGGTTTCAACAACGACGATGACTTTGAATTCATCAAGCTCGTCAATATTTCAAACGAACGAATCGATCTGACAGACGTCAGGCTCCAGCGAATTGTGATTGGCGACGGCCAGGAAGGTGTCGATTTTGCTTTCGGCACCAACAATGTTGCTCGACTTGAGCCAGGTGGAGAAGTTTTTATCGCCGAAGATGTGTCCGCGTTCCAAGCTCGCTACGGGACGAGCGCAACGGTGGTTGGTCCATGGGCCGGTGGATTGAACAACGCTGGCGAAACCATCACGCTGTTGGCCGGTGACGAAATCATCCACCAGTTTGTCTACAGCGACGAATGGTTCCCCAGCACTGACGGCGACGGTTTCACGCTGCAGCATACAAATCCAGCGTCTGACGATCTGGATCTGTGGGCGACGAAGGAAGGCTGGAAGGCCAGCACCAACATCGGCGGCTCCGCAGCGGCCAACACGCCCATTCCTGGCGACTCCAACGGCGACGGAGTTTTCAATTCGTCCGACCTGGTGTTCGTATTCCAAGCAGCAGAATACGAAGACGGAATTGATGGCAATTCGACGTTCGCGGAAGGTGATTGGAATGGCGACAGCGATTTTACAACCGCCGATTTCGTGTTTGCGTTTCAAGCGGGCACTTACTCGCGAGAGGCCAGGCCCGCCCTTTCGGCAAGCGATGTCGATTTGATCTTTGAACGACTGGAAGAGAAGAAGAAGCAACCAAAAGCGATTGACGACGATACGCCGATCGCTAATCCATTTGTTTGATGTGACTATCAATCCACAATGTTCAACAACGGAGTAATTGGTGATGAAACAACTTCACGCGTACCTTTGCGCGGCAGTGCTGATTAGCTGTCTGGCGACTTCAGCTAACGCTGCGAAGGTGATGTATCTCTTGGGCAACGACTTGGATCCTTCTGAAGGAAGCCAAGCGATTATCGAGTTGCTTGAGGACCGAGGCGATGAGCTCGATCTTTGGGGCAACGACCTGCTGTCGTCGGATCCAGATGGAGCGTTTGATGCTGCAGAAGCAGCTGACGTTATCTTTATTGATGAGTCGATTAGCTCTAGCCGAGCCGACGTGATCTTTGATACCGAGACGCCTGTTATCAACAACGAACAGTATGCATTTGACAACTGGCTGATGGTTGACCTGCCTGTCGGACACGGTTCACCAAGCCGACCTGATGCAAATGGCGACCTGCTGAACGGTGGAAGTTCGTTTGGTACGTCGATTGAAATTGTCGACCCCAATCATCCGATTGCGCTTGGAGCTGGTGCTTCGGGAATCGTTCAAATCTACGACGAGATCGGTGGACGAATCGATTGGGGGCGTCCCGGAGAAGACGCAATCATCGTCGCTCAGTTGCCAGGTTTCGATGTCGATTTGCAGCCTGCCTCACCAATCTTTATCTATGAAAAAGGCAGCGAACTCATCGATGGCTCGACTGCACCCGGAATGCGAATCGGATTCTTTCTCAGCGACACAAATCGCGGTCCGGAACCGGAAGACCCGGAAGAGCCAGACGGAGGCAGCGACAACAGTTGGGAAGGAAAAGAAGGAACGCTGCTAACCGACATGGGTAAGGCTCTTATCAACGCAACCTTCGATTACGCACTTGGAATTAGTCGTTCGATCCCCGGCGATTTCAACTCGGATAGTTTGCTGGACATTGAAGATATCAATCTTCTCGTCAATGCGAGCGCATCGCGGGAAGACAATCCGACGTACGATCTGAACGGCGATAATGCAGTCAACGATCTTGACGTTACTCACTGGGTCACCGAACTGAAGAACACCTGGCTTGGCGACGCTAATCTGGATGGCGAGTTCAACAGTAGTGATTTTGTTCTAGTCTTCGGCGCTGCAAAGTATGAAAAGAACGAACCGGCCAACTGGGACGAAGGCGATTGGAATGGTGACGGCGTTTTCAGCAGCGGTGACTTTGTTGCCGCATTCGGCGGAGCTGGTTATGAAAAGGGCACGCGACCAGCGGCCGTGCCAGAACCAAACAGCTTGGTGCTTATTGCATTTGGTTTGTTCGCACTTGCGGCTCGTCGTCGCTGAATTTCAGCGACTGACAGATACGATTGAACCAAGGGAGTAATGAATTATGAGATTTAACCGATTGGCAACGTTGTCCGCAGCGTTCCTGTTTGCGATTGCGAATTTCGCTTCTGCAGCGGACATCGTCTGGGTCCACCAAATGCGAGGCCAAGACGGCGAAGGAACGGGAGCAGTTCCAGATGCCGGACAAGGCACTCTCGCATGGGAAGACGATCAATGGCGTGCGTTGCTGGAAGGAGCTGGCCACACCATCATTGATCATGACCGCTACGACCAACCTGGTGGATTGGACGTCTTGAATTCCGCTGACATTGTGTTGTTTAGCCGCGACACGAACAGCGGCGACTACAACGATGTGGAAGAGCAAGAACAGTGGACGGAAGGTGTCACCGTTCCAATGATCATCTTGACGCCTTACGTCTTGCGCGCGAATCGTTGGGACATGGTCGAATCGAGTGGCATTCTTGATCCGGGCGATGATTGGGAAGCCGAGCCGCTAGAAGCCTTGGTGCCTGATCATCCAATTTTTGCCGGCGCGCTAACCAACGGTGTAGCCGACATTTGGGACGAAGACTTGCTCGGTGATGGAGACAATATCGATTTCCTGGACATTTTCGATGAAGACGGAATGGTCGGTAATGGAACGGTTTTGGCCATCGAATCTGGCTTAGACGTTCCCTGGATCATCTACTGGGAAGAGGGTGTTGAATTCTACGACGATTCGGTGCTCGGCTTTACCGCCGCCGGACCGCGTCTCTACTACAGCGTCGGTTCGGACGATGACAATTATTCTTGGGGTGAAAAGAACACGACCGCCGCTGGTGACAGAATTCTACTGAATGCCATTGATTGGATGACTGGAACTAGCGTGGGAGTCGAAGGCGACTTCAATGGAAACGGTGAACTCGATCTCGACGACATCAATTCGTTGACCGCAGCATCGGCTGGCGGTACCAACCCGTCCGAGTTTGACCTGACCGGCGACAGTAAAGTCGACTCAGCCGACATTAGCAATTGGATTTCGGACCTAGCGAATTCATGGCTTGGCGATGCGAACTTGGACGGTGAGTTCAACAGTAGCGACTTCGTCACAGTGTTTGGTGCCGCGAAGTACGAAACCAATCAGCCAGCCAATTGGAGCGAAGGTGACTGGAATGGCGATGGTGTTTTCAGTAGCGGTGACTTTGTGACTGCGTTCGCTGGAGGCGGTTATGAAGTAGGTACTCGTGGTGCTCCTGCCGTACCTGAACCGAATACGGTTGTGTTGCTAATGACATCGCTGCTCTTGGTCATTGGAATTCGACGTCGATAATTCGATCGGACAACGTTCCACTTCTGTAATCTGACGGGAAGCAGCTGATTAGCTGCATCCCGTTTTCTGTGCGC
>JAGQPC010000939.1 GCA_020426925.1 Planctomycetales bacterium
ACCGACTGCCGGAAGCGCAGCTCGATCGTTTTTTGCTTCGAGTCACCGTTGGCTATCCGAACCGCGACGCGGAACTCGAAATGCTAACCGTCCAAAGTCAACCACACACGATCGACACCGCCATTACAACCATCGAGCAAGTCACGACGATGCGAAACGCGGTGCCACACGTGTTTGCGTCGGGTGAGATTCGAGAATACATCGTCGATGTCGCGCGAGAAAGTCGCAATCATCCAGACATCGCGCTTGGTGCCAGTCCTCGTGCGGCGCTCTGTTTGCTGCACGCGGCGCGTTCTAGCGCGCTGTTGAATGGTCGGACGTTTGTGACTCATCAAGACGTTCAGGAAATCGCCGAATCGGTTTTGGCTCATCGCTTAATACTGCGACCAGAAGCTGAGATCGAAGGACGTGACATGCGGCTTCTCATCAAGGACGTTCTAAAACACGTGCCGGTCACGACAAAAAAGCGGGACGACTAATGGAGATTTCCTTTACGGCTCGCGTTGTTGTGCTTCTCGCGCTGCTCGGCTTAACATTCGGGTCGCTCGTGGGCTACACCGGTTTGGTAGCGCTGGCCTGCGGACTACTGCTGTGGATAGCTTGCGAGGTGCTTTGGTTTCGTTTTCAAGTTGCGTATCAGATGCGGACTGCTGCGGTAGAACGCAACGTCTATGACCGCACACAGTCCGTGCGATCGTTGTGGGAGGGACGCACGTACGATGTCAAGACGACTGTTCAGATGCGACCGAGCGTTGGATGGTCCGACGTTTTCATTTCGCTGACTGACCTCTATCCGTCTTCGTTCCCAGCGAAAAAAGGATACCATTCGTTTTGGACAGCACCTCAACAAGCCGTTCCTCGCGCAACGTTGACGTATCAAATTGTTGCGCATGAAATTGGTGTCGCAAAGTTTCGAGGCGTTCGCTTTCGATTCACGAGCAGCAGCGGTTTCTTTGCGGCGGTTCGAGTGCTAGCGACCGTCGACCACTACGTCGTTTCGCCGCTGGTATTTCAGTTCGGAACGGCGTTTCCGCTACTGAAGCTCAGCAATCGACTTTCGCCGCCCGGCATTCACACGCATCACCGTCCAGGTTCAGGATCGGAGTTATTGGAGATTCGAGAGTACGCGCCTGGCGACCCGCCGAAATCGATCGCGTGGAAGCTGACTGCTCGCAGAGATCAACTGATGAGTAAGCAGCTGGAAAGCGAAGTACCATTACGTTGCACACTGTTCGTTGACAGGTCTGCATCCGTTTATCTGCGGGCCGACAAAGAGCCAGTTGTCCAACCCTCCGTCCGGGTTGCTGCGACGCTGATCGAGTTTTTGACGTCAACGCGTGATCCAGTCGGGACGATAACATTTGACGGAAGCACGTTCGACGTTCAACCTCATTCGGCGACTCGACGAGCGTCCCTGCGCATGATTCGCAATCTCACTACAGCCGCAACCGACATTCCAGAAATCCCAAAATCTGCAAGCAACCTGCAGCAGCTAATCCGCCTTGGGCTCGCGCTTTCGTCAAACGTCTATCCTGAACTTCACGCGAACGCTGCGCAGCACTTTGGACTGCACGTCACGTCGGCAATGCGTTTTAGGCGAGGCGTTTTGAAGCGGCGTTATCGTCTGGCGACGATTCTATGCGCTCTTTACGAGCGTCACTCGTTTGACGTGAGCCACCTGTTGTACGATGATCACGCGATGGCGGGATTGCTGCAGAGATTCCTGCTCGAGCACCAGTGGGGATTGGGACCGACACGAGCGTCACTCGATTTAGAAAACATCGCCGATCCGCGAAAGGTCGAGAATCTTGTCAGGTTGCTCCGGCACTCGCTTGCCCGTAGTCGTGATCAAGAACGGTTCGTTATCCTGGCCGACTTACTTCACGTCGCTGATCACTTGGCTCCGCTGGCCAGTGTGATCCGCACGGCCCAAGGCCAAGGTCACAAGGTTTCGGTCGTGTGTGCTTGGGAGGGTGACGCAGCGGAGCCGCCGCGAGTCAACGACGATCTGCCGAAAGCCACTCGCAATAACGCTCGCGAGCTTTTCACAGCGACTCAAAAAAACTTTCTCAATCGGCGATTTCGTCAACTGCAAAAAGAACTGGCGAAAGCACAAGTAAGAGTCATTGGC
>JAGQPC010000940.1 GCA_020426925.1 Planctomycetales bacterium
CGCTGCGACGGCGAGAGGAATTGCGTATTTCACTTTGGCTTCCCTTTTTGAAGATCCCTAACGGGCTTGTTTTACTCAATGGGAATCGCCTGGCTGAACATTCAGGCGATTCTTCGGGCTTGTAATAGTCTACGAAACGTCTGCCGAATCATCATCCAAATCGAACGACGTTCCAACTCCGCCCGCTTCCGTTGCTGCGGCGACGGGTTCAGCAGATTCAATCTGCGGATCTCTGGAGGCAGCGGGAGCCGCGGATGTCATTTCGGATGAGCGTAGATCGACATTCATTCCGTTCACAACGGCCCCCATGATTTCGACGCCAACGCCACGTAGTCGTTCCGCAGCCTCTGCAACTTTCGGAAGTCGACTTACATCTCGGCGAACAGAGATGATCGCAACGTCCGCGTATTGACCAACGAGCATCGAGTCTGGGCTCGTAAGCGCCGGCCCCGTGTCGATAATGATCATGTCGAAGCGTGACCGTAGCTCGTCAATGATGTTTTTCAATTCGGGCGAAGCCATGTGCTGATCTGATTGTGCGTCGCGGTATCCCGCGCTCATGTGCCATAGCCCTTCGGCTGGCGTTGCACGGACAACATCTTCCAGGGCAACATCGCCTCGCAGCAACTCGCATAATCCAGAGTGGAACGGCATCCCCAAAACGACATGTTGCTGTGGGTTGCGAACGTCGGCATCGATCAGCAACGCTCGGCGGCCAGATCGTGCAACACTGACGGCCAGCTGACTTGCCACCGTGGTTTTGCCTTCCTGTCCCAGAGCACTGGTAACCAACACAACTTCGATCGGGTCTTTTCGTTTGCTGTAGTACAGAGCAGTTCGAATGCTGTCGATCGCTCGCGAAAGCCCGATTTCGACTGAGCGACGCATTCCGGATGACATCGGCAGCAGGCCACCAGCTCGTCGACCGTTAAGCATCGGAAGTGCCCCGATGACGCGAAGTTCGCCTTCGTCCATAACGTCTTTGGTCGTGTTAACTCGCTTCGAGAGGAAATCCCAAAACGCGATCCCGAACAGAGTGCAGCAAAGTGTCAGTATCCACGCACCAACGACCTGGAAGACATTCGTAATGAACGAGCTACCTGCAGGTACTTGAGCTGGCTGAATAACGTGAATGTTGTTGTTTTGTGAAATCTGCAGTTCCAAACCTTCGATGTCTTGGCTGAGTTTTTCTTCCAGCTTCGCCAACGAAATGATCTCATATTCCAGAACGGTAAGTTCCGCATTGGCTTTGTTCAGATTGGCAATGGTGGCTTCCAATCCGTTGTACTGTTCATCAAGTTCGGCTGCGCGTGCGTCGACACGCCGCTTTTGCTGTTGAAACAGAGCCAACTGAGCCTGCATGTCTTGCGGGTCTTCGTTACGTTCAAGCTTCAGCAGCTCAATAACTTGCTTTTTATTAACCGCTTCGATCTGTTGCAGTTGTGATTGAAGCTGTGAAATCTGACTTTGAAACGCACTGGCACCACCAAGTCCGCCACTTTCGGTAGCAGCGAGCTTCAGCTCAACCAACGATTGTTCGATTGCCGCGTATTCGCCGTTGGTCTTACGCAGCATCATCTTAACCTGCGTAGCTGAAGGCTTATAGCGACGAGAGTTGTTGAATCGGAAGCTCGCTTCCTCAATCATGCCTTCAAGTTGGTGCGCTTCCAGTTCCGCTCGGTCCTTGTCGAGGCCAAGACTTCGTAAGCGGTCTCGCAGCAGTGAGAGACGCGTGTTATTTTCACCAAGCTCTTGAGCACCCGTGCGCTGTGCGGTGTCAATCTTCTGCTTTGTTTTTGTCAAGATCTCGTCTTGGATTTGGCGGAGTCGGTTCGCGAGATCTTTCTTCGTGTTTGCCTGGCGAACTCGTTCCTCACCAACAACCTCTTTGATGTACGAAAGCTGAACGGCGTTTAGAACGTCTTCGACCTCTTTGGCGTCTCGATCTCGCAAGGTCAAAACTACGATCTCACTGTTTTCAGGAGCCTTGATCTTCAGCGAACGTGCAAGCCATTCGTATTGTTCTTGAGAATCTCGTCGGCCGCCCCACGATTTCTGCTGGACAATTCGTTTTTGGCTAATGCCTTCCTTTCGCAAAGCCATGTTGATCACAAACGGGCTACGAATCAGGTCAACCTGCGTTTGTTTGAACAACTCGAACTCCGTACCCGTCATGCGTTGATTTGTCTGCCCGAGAGAACTGATGTTCTCAGGTCGTCGCACACGAATAAGCACTTGAGCTTCGTGCGTTACCGGTACCAACAGCCACACCAACAGGGCGACCAATGAAGCGAGCAGAAAACCAAGTCCCAATCCTAGGAGGTATCTTCGACGCAGCGAATGCATGAAGCCGCCGAGGTCAAAGCCTTCCTTCTTCGCCGATGCATCCGCCCATGGCG
>JAGQPC010000941.1 GCA_020426925.1 Planctomycetales bacterium
GTCGGCTCAGTAGCTCAATTGCGGCTGCACCACGGAGATTCTCAGCAAGGATAATATGCAATGCCCCTCACTTCAAAGCGACAAACTCTGGCCTCCGAACCTAGACGCAATCAAAAAACATTGGCACGTCAGCAACACTCGCTTCATCTTGAATCGCTGGAAACGCGATCTCTGTTGGCATCCTCTGCTGAGCTATTGATGGATGTGAACACAACGCCGCCTTCATCAGGCATCGACGAAGCGGTAATCATCGGCAGCACGGTGTTCTTCCGCGCAGGTGATGCCGAGCATGGTTCGGAACTGTGGAAGACCGACGGAACCGCGGCTGGTACGGTGCTCGTGAAAGACATTGCGCCCGGCGCAGCAAGCTCGAGTCCAACATCACTGACAGCTGTCAGGAACACGCTGTTTTTCGTCAGCGGTATTGATCTTTGGAAGAGCAACGGAACTGAGGCGAGTACTCAACTGGTTAAGCAAGGAGTGTTTCCGCGAAATCTAGCCGCCGTGAATGGCTCACTCTTTTTCAGCGGTTGGTCGAATGACTTATTGCAACAAGAACTGTTCGTTAGCGACGGGTCGGAAGTGGGCACGGTCGTAGTTAAGGACATAAATCCTGCTGCAGGCTCGTATCCCGATCAATTGACCAACGTCAATGGAAAGTTGTTCTTTACGACCTTTGATTCATCGTCTGCCGCCAACACTCAGCTATGGACAAGCGACGGCACATCGGCGGGGACGGTATTGCTCAAGGACGAATCTGGTTCAGGACAAAGTTTTGGCGAGTTAACCAGGGTCGGCAACACGCTGTTCTATCGAGTCAACAGCGATTTGTGGAAGAGCAGCGGTACTGCTGCGGGAACGGTTCTGGTCAAAGATGCTGTTTTCCCGTCGCAGCTGACGGACCTGAATGGCACTCTTATCTTCCGTGGTCACTCGGAAGCGACCGGATATGAATTATTTAAGAGCGACGGCACAAATGCAGGAACCGTTGTGGTTAAGGATTTGCGCGGTGGCTCGAATGGATCTGTGTACTCGACTCAATTCACAAAAGTTGGCGGCGAGATATTCTTTACGGCCTTCGGTGCGTCTTCGACAGGATACGACTATGACTTGTTTAAAACGGACGGAACGGCGCAAGGGACACTTCTCGTCAAAGACCTAAATGTGCCGAATGGGCCTCATGTTTCCAACCAATTTGGCGTTGGCAATCGATTGTTTTTCGCCTTGAATGACCCAGTAACTGGTAATGAACTCTGGACGAGTAACGGCACGAGTTCAGGCACATCACTTGTCAAAGACATTTCCCCGAATGAACTTTCTTCCAATCCTGACCGCTTCGTCGCGCTCGGCGATAAGCTCGTTTTCACAGCGGAAAACAAAACAAATGGTCGCGAACTTTGGACAAGCGACGGAACTACCTCCGGCACAATCTTAGTGAAAGACATTGATTCGCGAACCTATTCAGGCTTTGCCAGCGATTTCACAAAAGTTGGAAAAGACGTCTTTTTCCGAGCCGATTCCACGTCAGGATCTGGGCAGATCTGGAAAACGAACGGTACTCGCGCAGGCACTTCGTTAGTTAAGTCTGCGATCTATCCATCCAGTTTGGTGGAATTCAAGGGACAGTTGTTGTTCCAGGGTTGGTCGCCGGACACCGGCTATGATCTGTTTAGAAGCGACGGAACAGAAGCCGGCACGGTTTTAGTCAAAGATATCGATACTGGTTTTCCACAAATCGCTGAACCAACGGTTGTTGGAGAATCCCTTTTCTTTGTTGCGACAGACAATGCAGCCGGGCGAGAACTCTGGAAGACCGACGGTACAGCGGCAGGTACCGTCTTAGTAAAAAATATCTTCACTGATTCAGCCTATGGTTTCCCCAACTCTTCGAATCCCGAGAACTTGACTGCTGTAGGAAACACACTTTTCTTTACCGCAAACAACGGGACAAGCGGACGTGAATTGTGGAAGAGTGACGGAACAGCCGCCGGCACGGTTTTGGTGAAGGATATATGGCCTGACAGCACCGACGGAATTCCAAACAACGCGAGCCCGAGTGAACTAACCAATTTCAACGGAACACTTCTTTTCGTTGCGTCCGGTAATGGCGATCGCGAGCTGTGGAAAAGCGATGGCACGAGTGCAGGAACAGTCCGCGTGAAAGACGTCAATGTGATGGGCTCCTCCTATCCAATCGGTCTAACGGTGTCTCAGAATCGCGTCTTCTTTCATGCAGACGACGGAGTCAACGGTCGCTGGCTTTGGAAAACGGACGGAACCCCGGCCGGTACGAATATCGCGGTCATGGATTATCAATTTATCGGTTTCGGCGATCACCAAATGACGGACGTGAATGGAACGCTCTTCTTCGAAGGAAACCGAGGCTATTCTAACTTCGATGGCGTGCCCGAAGGATGGGAACTGTGGAAAGTGGTTGGCTCGACGGTAACACAAGTGAAGGACATCAATCCTGGGTTCGCCGATGCCTACGTGCGCAATTTCACCGCAGTCGCAAATGAGCTCTATTTCACGGCCACGGACGGTCAGCGAGGCATTGAGCTTTGGAAGAGTGACGGAACCGAAGCAGGAACCGTTTTGGTCAAAGATGTTTTTCCCGGTTCGTCTCCCATTGATGCACCGTACGGCCGTAGTTCCTACCCCGATCAGCTTTACAACGCCGGTGGCCAATTGTTTTTCACTGCCGACGACGGACAAACTGGTCGAGAACCATGGGTCATTGTTCCATCGGCGAGCATCGTCGGTTCGACCAATTCGCCCAGCGAAACAGGCGGATCATTCACGGTCACTGCCACGTTGACGTCGATTGCCGTTGCTGACGTGATCGTGAATCTTTCGTACGCCGGATCGGCGACTGGTGGTGGATTCGACTATTCCGCACCGTCCACTATCGTGATCCCGGCTGGACAGTTGTCGGCCGCGGTCCCCGTCACAATAGTAAACGACAATCTGGTTGAGTTGAACGAACAGATCGTGATCAACACCGGAACTGTCGTTGGCGCAAACAAGGCCGGCGTCCAATCGTTAACCACTACGATCGTCAACGACGACTCGGCAACTTTTTCGATTGACGATATTTCGGTGCCAGAAGGAAGCGGCGGCGGCGCCAGCAACGTTGTGTTTACGGTGACGCTAAGTGCAGCAGTTGATACCGGCATGTCCTTGTCTTTCAACACGTCGGACGGCACGGCAACGACTGGCGACAACGATTTTGTTTCCACGTCAGGCGTCTTGAATTTCATCGGAACAGCTGGGGAGACTCGTACGATTTCCGTTCCGGTCACACGAGACAACCTATTCGAACCGAACGAAACGTTTCTCGTTCAACTTTCAGATGTTCAGTCCAACGGTCGGGCTGTTAGCTTTGCCAAGTCGCAGGGCACGTCTACCATCGTCAACGATGATAGTAGGCCCGGTGACTTCAACAACGATAGTGTCGTGAATGTTGCTGACATCGATTTGCTATGTGCAGGCATTCGAGGACACGATCTCAGATTTGACCTCACGAGTGATGGCAATGTTGGGCAGCCCGACCTTCAATTCATGATAAAGAGCATCTTGAAGACATCGTTTGGCGATGCAAATCTCGATGGGAAATTCAATTCGACTGACCTAATTCGGATCTTCCAGGCCGGTGAATACGAAGACGGGATCCCAGGTAATTCAACGTGGGTCGAAGGAGATTGGAACTGCGACGGCGATTTCAATACGACCGATCTCATTGTGGCCTTCGTCGATGCGGGATATCAGACTTCTGCTCACATTCAAGCAACAGACGCTGCGATCGAGGAGTTGACAGCAAGACCCGTCGTCGATCGCACCTTCGGGGCCGCAGCTGGATTGACGCCTGAGAGGGACATCGCACTTCGCAAAGGAACCAAAAACGCAGCGAGTGAAGCCAGCCGTGGCCGGTAGCAGAGGACTGCTCGCTTCAGCACTACAATCCTCGCAGCAAAACCATCGAACCGTCGGACACTTCGGGCCGACGTAGAAATTAACCGCTGCGTCCAAGCCAGTTTTCTTGGGCTGCCGTTGGGATTGCGGTCTGTCGTTCCCAAAAACCGTTGGTCCGATAGAATCTATGGTTAATCCCGCGCCACCATGCCGCAACAGCCCAGGACATTCGAGTGACAGAGCAAACCTTTCCCGAATTGCCAATTATCGGTTCCCCCGAAACGGAACCGCCAATTCCGCATCCGAATCGTCGCTTGCCGCGATGGCTCAAACGGCAGGTGCCGAAGGGAAACGTAAATAATCTTACGTCCACGCTGTTGGAAGAGTTGGGGCTGGAGACGGTTTGTGATAACGCGAAATGTCCAAACCGGATGGAGTGCTATTCACAGAAAACGGCAACGTTCATGATTCTAGGGAACGTGTGCACTCGTTCGTGTAGCTTTTGCGCCGTATCGCGAGGACGACCCGAAGAATTAGAGTCCGATGAACCAGAACGAATCGCAGAAGCGGCGGAGCGGTTGGGTCTAAAGCATGTCGTGATCACTTCGGTGACTCGCGACGATCTGTCCGATGGCGGCGGAGAACATTTCTATCAATGCGTCAAAGCAGTCCGAGAACGCACCGACGCGACGGTCGAAGTCTTGACTCCGGATTTTATCGGCAATCTCGCGGGACTTGACCGAGTCATCGAAGCGGCTCCCGAAGTGTTTAACCACAACACGGAAACGGTGCCGCGGTTGTATCGCCGAGTTCGCGGGCCGCAGTCCGATTATCGATGGACGTTGGACTTGTTGCGTCGAGTCAAACAGAAGAATCCAGCTATCAAAACAAAGAGTGGGCTGATGTTGGGTTTGGGAGAAACGCGCGAAGAGTTATTTGATGTGTTTGCCGATTTGCTGGATGTCGGTTGCGACTTCCTAACTTTAGGTCAGTATCTGCAGCCATCCACAGAACGATTCATGCCGGTCGACCGCTACGTGCCTCCTGAGGAGTTTGATGAACTCGGTCGCGCCGCTGAAGCGATGGGCTTCAAACAAGTCGCCAGCGGACCGTTTGTCCGCAGCAGCTATCACGCTCGCGAAATGGCCGAAACCGAATAGTGGTGACCTGTAGCACATGTTGCGAACATTCACATTGCTGTTCGGAAGCCAGCAATTCGATGCGTTTGGCATCGCGTACATTGTGCTTCTTGGAGTGGCGGTCGTTGTTCTACCGGTTATTGGCTATTGGCTGACGATCATCGACATCCGCGCGTACATGCGAGCGTTGAAAGGGATGCTTGTCAAAGTTACCAACCGCTTTTACGACGAATCAGGAAAAGAAATCCTTCCCGATTGGGTCTTGCGACATACTCCACCGTGCATCACAGCTCTGGGACTTTCGTGGCCGTGTACCGAACAAGAGATCAAAGACGCCTATCGTAAACTTGCTGAGAAGAATCACCCAGATTTGGGTGGCGACCGGCAAAGATTTCTCGCTCTTCAGACTCACTTCGAACAAGCGATTCAGTTGGTCCAGCAAGCGGAACAGCAAAACTGAATCCGCATTCAACGCAGAATGTTAACGCCCATCCGGCAAGTTACAGGAAATATCCGTCCCAACCCGTTTCGAATCGCCAAGGTTTCGAACAGAATACCGAAGAGCCTCAAAAGCAATTCTCGCGCGGTGACAAGGAACGTCAAGGCAACAACGGGTGCACACGATGTTAGATCTGCGATCGAAAATCAAACCACCGACGAAATTCATCCATTCCATACGTGATGAGCTGATCGGGGTTTTGATTTTCGTCGGCATCATGTGGGTTGTTTTTATTGTCGACTACATTTGCGGATCGCCACTGTCAGGACGTTTCGCGCTGATTCCACGTTCGTTTTCACGTCTGCCTGGAATTATCGCGATGCCTTTCTTACATCGGGACTTTTCGCACATTGGAGGCAATACTCTTCCGTTGCTGGTATTGATGTGGTTGCTTGCGGGTTCTAGAGCTCAAAGCTGGAAAATCGTCACGTTGATTTGCCTGTTTGGCGGGACCTTGCTTTGGTTGTTTGGGAATCCAGTCGATTTCTTCAAAGGTCTTATTGTCGAGCAGAGCGTCATACGTCCGCACGTAGGAGCGAGCCTTTTGATATTTGGTTTGGTAACTTTCTTGATGAGCTCTGGCTATTTTGAAAGTCGCCCGATCCCTCTTTTGATCTCCGTGCTTGTCGCGGTCCTTTACGGTACTACGCTGCTAGGGGGAGTTATTCCGAAAGCTGGAGTCTCCTGGGAAGGCCATCTGTCCGGCGCCGTTGCGGGAGTGATCGTCGCCTACTGGCTGGTCAAGCATCCAGCGTCATTCGCGAAATCGACGAAACCACTCGACTTCGTCGACAAGAAGAAAACGCGCGCCGGTACATCTTGATACCGCTACCGATTCTCTTTGAAGGCGGACGCGATATCCAAAACTGCTTTCTTGCCGTCGCCGTATAACATCAGCGCGTTTTCGGCAGCAAAAAGTGGATTCGGGATTCCGGCAAAACCAGGGCTCAGACTTCGTTTGATGATGACGACAGTTCGAGCTTTATCGACGTCAATGATAGGCATTCCGGCGATCGGGCTGTTCGGATCGGTCCGAGCCACCGGATTCACAACGTCGTTCGCACCGATCACGATCGC
>JAGQPC010000942.1 GCA_020426925.1 Planctomycetales bacterium
CGTCTGTCGAATCGCCAAACGCCCAGCCCGTCACACCTTCCACGCAACCTTCGATCCACCAACCATCGAGAACACTGAGACTTGGAACGCCGTTCATCGCGGCCTTCATTCCACTGGTGCCTGACGCTTCTTTGGGTGGTTCTGGAGTGTTCAGCCAGACGTCGACTCCGGATGTCATCAGATGTCCAACGTGCTGATCGTAGTTGGCGAGATACGCGACCGGCACGCTGTCACCCAACTGTTTCCCGAAGTCGACAACTTGTTGGATCAGCCGTTTGCCATTTTCGTCGGCTGGATGAGCCTTTCCCGAAAGTACGATTTGCAGTTTGCCGAGCTCATTGCTGATGCGCTTCAAGCGTTCGACATCATTAAAGATCAGGCACGGGCGTTTGTAAGCGGTCGCTCGTCGTCCAAAACCTAATGTCAAAACGTCAACATCGAATCCTGCGTTACTTTCACGATTGACGTATTCGACCAAGGCACTCTTGGCCTTCTGGTGAGCAAGCCAGATGTCGTTATCCTCCAAGCCGATGGCATACCGCAAGCTGAAATTGTCTCGTCGCCAATGCTTCATGAAGCGGTCGTACAATTCCGCGAACGGAGGTGACACCCAAGCTTCAGCATGCACACCGTTCGTGATCGCATCGACCGTGTATTCAGCGAACAAGCTCTGCGATACTTCGCTGTGCTTCTTTGCTACACCGTTCACGTAATGGCTAAGTGCCAACGCCAAGTACGTCATATTCAGCCGTCCCGCGTGGCAAATAATGTCCGAAGCCTGACACACATCTCCGCTGCCAAGCACATCTCTGACGAGGTCCAGATCGAACTGATCGTGACCAGCCGGAACAGGCGTGTGCGTCGTAAAAACACACTTCTTGCGGACAGCGTAGATATCTTCGGTAGCAAATTCCTGCCGTCCAGCACTTTCGCGATGCTCCCGCAACAGTTCAAGCGTGAGTAATGCCGCATGCCCCTCGTTCATATGAAATCGCTCGATCCGAGCGTAACCGAACGTTCGAAGCATTCGCACACCACCGATTCCCAACAAGATCTCTTGGCACAAGCGATACCGGTCGTCGCCGCCGTACAAGTGATCCGTCAGAGCCCTGTCCTGCGGCGCGTTTTCAGGAAGATCGGCATCCAGAAAAAAAACCGGAACGACAAATTCGTTTGCCGATCGCACGACGTACTTCCAGGCTCGTAGCTTGACATCGCGGCCTTCGATTTTGACACTGCACGTTTTCTCTTGCTCGACAAGGTAGTCATTGATGGGCCACCGCACGGGCTCGTCTGATTGAACGCCCCTCGAGTCAAGGCGTTGATAGAAGTACCCTTTTCTGTGCAGAAGCGATACCGCGACCATCGGCACGTGCAAATCGGCCGCCGATCGAATCGTGTCTCCTGCCAGAATGCCCAAACCTCCGGAATAGGTCGGCACGTCTGGGTGAACGGCTATTTCCATCGTGAAATAAGCAATGCGACGTTGCGATTCCATTATTTGTTAATCCATGTTCTATGTCGCAACGACCAATTGAGCTGCCACGACTTGCACTGCGTTTAGAGAGCGACAACTTATTACCTTAGTCAAATTTGTCGATGCGTCGATAAGCTCAACCTGCTGCGCGCCAGTTCGCACAGCGCAAAACATGTGCGACTCCTGTGCGTGAACCGCATGCTACTGTTCCGGTCTGCACGGGCTAGCTTCGGATCTGCGGGAAAAACTAAACGGTATACAGATTGCAGAGCCGTTATTTGACATGTGATTCGAGGTGCGCCTGAATCACCATTCGAACACGGGAGAATCCGACATGATCACGCGAACTGATGCAGCAGATCCCCCGTCTCACGTCCCGATTAGACGCACGAATCGCCTTGTTGATTCGGCGCGGCTAGCACTGGAAGAAAACACCTACTTTCACGGACGATCGAAGCTGATCCGAATCGACGAACTCAGCAAAGGGACGCTCGTACTCAGCGGTCAGGTTCCGTCGTTCTATCTCAAGCAGATCTTGCAGACAGTCCTGAGTGAACTGGACGGCGTGGAACAGATTGAAAATCGAGTCGAAGTGCGCTGGAAGTAAGGTGACCGGCGAATGAGTTCTTTCGCGTACGACGGATCTTCTAGTCAGTCGAGCAACAATTCGACGGACTAGAAGTCCATCATACGATAATCGGTGACGCAAACGCTGGTATCAGATTTCGCAAGCTGGAAGCTTACGCCACTCATTGCAGCCACTGCGACGCTCGCCCCATCGCGTCGCGGAGTTTCACGCGTGCACGGTCCAGTAGCCCTCGTACCGCTCCTTCGGACCGACCGAGTTCTTCCGAGATTTCTGCGAGAGACAGGCCTTCGAAGTATCGGAGCAAAATAACCAGCCGATAATCTTCAGGGAGCTCGGCGATCGCAACGTGCAAAGCTTGCATGGACTCTTTGCGAGAAAGCTGCCGACTCGCCGTCGATTCGTTCCCGGCCAAAATATCGAGCAACTGAAGGCGAGAATCGTCCGCCCCAGCGGTCACGCGCTTGCGATCGCCGCCACGTTTTTTGCGATTCAACGCTTTAACGGCGTCCTGCAACTGGCGGTCCGCAATCACGCGCAGCCATTTCATCAAAGAAGGCTCTGTGTCGCCAGCGAACGTGTGAATCTTAAGGAACGCCTGAGTAAAAGTCTGTTGAACCAGATCGTCCGGTCCGACTTTGCCTTTCAGGATCGTTGGCTGCTTGATCTGAACATGCCGCAAGATTCTGGGATAGGCAGCCAGCAGCAATCGCTCCAAGCTTACGCGGTCACCTTGCTTCGCGGCTTTGATCAGCTCTTCAGACACAATTAATCTCCACGATCCACATTTCGCCCTTCAGCGTGGGAAATGTCATTGAACAATTATGCATGGCTCCTTCCCGTTTGTCGTTAGCAATCCTTTCGGGCCGCTATGCCCGAAAGGATCTGGGCCGAGAAAATCGGTTAACCTGTGCAATCTGACTGAATTGCCACTACCAAGAATGCTCGATTGCGGCGAGATCTGCTCAAAGTCGCTCAAAGGACGCCACGACAGGACGGTGATCCGAGAGCCTCGAATCGACCGCTTCGTACGATAGAAATCGACAGTCATCACTTAACAAAACCCAGTCGATCGTCCGCGTTAGGGCGTCTGAACGAAATGTCAATTGATCGGTCGTCGGCGTATGTTTAGGTTCGTACACCAACCCGCTGTTTATGAGAACATCCATTGCATTTTGTGCACCAGCCTCATCACTGTGCGGATAGCCTGTTGGCGTCGAATTGAAGTCTCCGGCCCATACAACAGGATCGCCTGCAGCACCCGTTAGCTCAATTAACCTCTTGGCAGATGCAACGCGCAACGCTTCGCTTCGATGGGACAGATGTACAGCTCCAACGCTGATCTTGCCAGCTTCGGTTTCGACGTCGCAAATCACGGATTTCTTGTGCCCTGCCAGCATCGCCTCCCATGTCTTGAGCGCCGGAAGATCGATGAGCCGAACATTTGAAACTGGGCGGCGTGACAGAATCGCGTTGCCAAATCGCCAGCTGCCGATCGCGAATCGAAAATCGAGATTCCTTTGCTCGACGACAAACGGATAGCCAGAGTTCTTCGCGAGAAACTCCGCCTGGTTTTCGCCGTAGCTCCATGTGGAATCGAAATCAACTTCGTTCAAGACCACAACGTCCGCGTCGATCGAAACCAGCAACTTGGCGATCTCTGACAAACGCGAACGCCGTTCGTCACGACTGCCGCCCTGCGTGTTTCCGGTCGCCAGGCCTCGACCGTGTGCGATGTTATAGCAGCAAATCCGCAATGGAGCGTCAGTTTGGCCGACCGGTACTTCAACGGACAACTCAACACGATAGCTCCGCACCGCCCGATATGGACTCATCAAGCGGCTTTCGAAATACGGACCGAAGACCACAATGACGACGCACGCTAATACGAAACGCCAACTCCGATAGAACGGGCGGCTTTTCCTGTCCGTGCTGACTTGATATTTCGCCATCTCGACGACTCCACTGAGGTGACGCCGTGGCAGTGACCGTCACGCGGCTTGAGTAGAACGCTGCTGACTACATTGACGAAGCAACAGCTCAATCTGTTCGTTCAGCTTATCCAATTCGGCCATCACATGATTCTGCTGGCCGTCCAGTTGAGCCAGCAGATTGTGCGGCTCGGTTGGGTCAACTGAGCCGTCTGACGAAGATTCGGGAGAGTGGTCTGACATCGTGGGATTCATCTACGGCGTACCGGAAACGGTTCGACTTCGCGGGTTTGCAGGGCTAATCGGGCAATTGGCTACGGATTTCCGCAGCGTCCGGGGAACTTTCGACGCACGCGAGGAGTCTCGCTGATAAACTAGGAAATACGGGCGTTCCTTTGCGGAATAGCATGTATCTGCGGCTAGACACGCCATTCGTGGAACGATAGACTACGAAGCTTCGCAGATTATTAAGTTCAGTTTTTGAAACGAGGGTAAAACGTGGTCAAACTGGTTCTTCGAGATCGTGAGAGCATTCAGGAAGCTGTTCGCCGGTTCCGCAAACTTGTGGAACGAAGTGGCATCAAGAAGGAAATGCGCCGTCGCGAGTACTACGAAAAGCCCAGCGAAACCAACCGACGA